>CASRZA010000031.1 GCA_949439935.1 uncultured Bacilli bacterium | reverse complement strand
TTTTTCTTGTTCTTTATTTTATCCTATTTTTTTTGGAAAATACCTAAACTCAAATTAAAAAAAATTTGACATTTCCTAAATATGTGGTATAATACTCCCCAAATAAGGGGGAAATTATGAAAAATTATTTTAAAAAGGGGACAAAAGGAGATTACAGTTTCATAGTTGGATATCGTAAATCCTTTACTATCGACGACGGTGGAGAAAAAATACCTACCATCAAAGTATACATGAACGACGGAACGAGTGACGAATACGAATATACTACTTTAGCGGAGATAAACGTTCTTAAAACGATGAGAGAACAATTTCAGTCTATAGACAAATCTAAATTGAAAGGAAGAGCTTTAAAAGAATTCGAAAAGCAACAATTCTTCCTTGCCCATGAAGATGCGATCAACAAGGCGCTTTTCACCAAAGCTAAGAAAGATGGATTTTATAAAGGAGTTAAAAACGTTTCACCTTCTATGATCGAACTTATCCAAAGATTTCCGATCTGTGAAAAACAATTTGCTCGATCAATATCTTTCGAAGATCCTCACATGCGCGTCATAAATAATGCCGAATTAGCTGAAAAATTGGAGATTACTATAGAAGAACTTCAAGATATAAAAGCTCAAAATCCAAACCCAGGAATGGACAACTTTTCTTTACTAATTTCTCTAGATCGCTTAGATCCAGATGAAATACAACTAGGACTCGCGAATTATGGTTTTGATCTCATGCATTATACAAAACAAGAGATAATATCTGTCTTAACAGGAACCATCTCTGCTGAAAAAGCTAGAGAACTTGGCATGAGATTGATCACGAAAGAAGAATTCGCTCAATCTTTAAACATGTCATCAAGCGACCTTGCTTATATCGAGTCTTTAAGACATGACGAAAATATTCCACAAATTCCACTTATAACTATAAATGACTTGGATAGTTATAATATAGAAGATCTACAAAACATACTGAACGGATCATACGGAAAAGAATATGAGACTTCGACGGCAAAGAGAAAAGTAACTACTAAAGCAAAAAGACTATCCTTCACACCGTTGAAAGAAAGAATAATGAATATAGGTACAGGAAAAAGAGCAATATATTATTAAGATATCTATCTGGTATCTTTTTTTTTAATAATATGATACACTTATCGAGAGGTGTACAAAGTGGAAGAATTAAAATGGAATTTAGAAGAGATATTTACAAATGTAGAAGAATTTCACAGAGAAATAGAGACTATAAAAAGAGAACTAGAGCAATTTAAAAAAGATTTTTATGATATCGACTTAACGCCGACGTCGCTTTATTCGAATCTTGGACGCTAAATGGAAACTAAAAGAAAGGGCTAATGACGTATTGATATACGGTTCTCTACGTTACTACAGCGATGTCCAAAGTGAAGAAGCAAAGCTTTTGAAACGAGAAGCTGAAGAGTTAAACAGTGAGTTGACGAGAGAACTGAGCTTTGTCGATGGAAAAATATTAGCCTTAGGAAAAAAGATAGTCGACGAACACTTCGAAAAAGAACCGAGACTAGAAATATATCGACACCATCTAAACGACATATTTAGAAAAGAAGAATACGTCCAAAATGATGAAACAGCCAGCCAGATCAAAGAGAATAGCGATTCCATAAACGGCTTATTAAATTCCTATAACTCGCTCTTGAGGGAAACAGAATACGGCACTATAGAGCTCGAAGGCGAAACTGTCAAGATAACTGCCGCTAATTTCAGTAGATATATATCTTCACGTGACAGAGAGACGAGAAGACAGACTTATTTTGCAGTAAACGATGCGTTCATAGAAAAAGCACCTGAATTTGCCAACATCCTAAACTCTATCTACAGTTTTAGAACACAGAACGCTTCGATCGAAGGTTATAGTTCTGTTCTCGAAAAATCGCTGTTCGAGGAAAACATAGACCCTCAAGTAATCGATGATTTAATTAAAACTGTACTATCGAATCTCGACTTGATGCGACGATACCTGAATATTAAATCGAGGTTACTCGGCATTGAAGATCCACATCTATACGACTACACAGTTCCATTAGATTTTGGTACATTAAGAAAATTCTCCCTTGAGGACGCGATAAAAATTACTAAAGAGTCTTTATCTTTTCTTGGAAAAGACTATTCTCTCGCGATCGATGAACTTCTTAAAGGGCATATAGATGCAACTCCAGATGATAGAAAACACCAATCGATAACTTTTTCTTGGGGGCCTTACTCATTCTTAAACTTTCGAGATGCTTATGGCGATTTAAAAAATCTAATCCACGAACTAGGTCATATCATCAACTACGCTTTATCGCAAAAAAAACAGCCATTTATATATGCAGACAGCACCGTATTCGTAGGCGAGACTGCATCGATCGTAAACGAGATACTCCTTACAAAATACCTCTACAGTCATGCCGAAACAGACGAAGAAAGAGCATTTTATCTGAGCAAAGAAATCGAGAATTATTTCACTTCGGTTTTTAAACAGACCATGTACACAGAATATGAAAGAGAACTGTACACCAAAGTTCAAAAAGGTCCTCTAGACAAAGACTTCTTGATAGATAAATATAAAGAGATTATCCAAAAATACTATGGAGATGACGTAATTTATGACGAGGCCGCCTACTTAGATTGGACGAGACTTGGACATCTCTACAGATGGAGTTATTATCCGTATAAATATGCGACCGGACTTTTGATCGCAAGTATTGTAGTAAGTTCTCTAGAAAGAGGAACACTTACATCAGAAGAATACATAGAATTCCTATCGAGTGGATCCGACAACTACTCCCTAGACTTACTTAAAATTTTAAAAATAGATCTCAAAGATAGTGCTATTTTGCAACGTGGTTTCGATATCCTAGAATCCGACATCGAAATGCTAGAAAGACTTCTAGAAAAAATTGATTTAAAAGATGATAGACAAATTAAAACAGTTGGCTTAAAACCAAAAAAAGAGGAACAGTAATTCAATTATTGTTCCTCTTCACTTTGTCCATCACCTTTATAATAATAGACCTTCAATGTGCTTATTTCACTTATTTTCGTTCCTTTAGGACTCGACTGTTTATAGATAGTATCATTTTTCAAGTCTACGCCTTCTAAAGTAAGTAAGTCATCTACGCTGAGTTCTACGACATCTATAATCAAATTCATATCCTTCAGTTTATTTTTCCAACTGTTAAAGTCTTGAATCGACCAACCTTTAAAGTCGGGGAGACTGTCACTTTGAGTATCGTCGCCAGTGTTATCGCCTGGAGGTGTGACAGTGGTTCCACCTTTCGAGATCGTTATTTCTAATTTCTCAACCAAACTGACGAGCTTTCCATTGTGTTCGCTCTGTTTGATGATTTGACCTTGTGGACTAGAAGATTCTTCTTCTTTAAACGTAATAGGAATATTTCTTTCTTTAGCCCATGCTTCGGCAAATGATTTGCTATTTCCTACAAAATTCGGAAGCAATTCTCTCTTTTCTTCGTTAAAATATTTCTTTCCGACGACAGGAGCACTATATTCTTCGTTGATATCGAAATCGAAAGATTTAATCAACTTCGGTTTTTCCAGCTCCAAATTGACCTTCATCAAATGGACGATATCGTCTAACGATTGTTTATAATACTGGAATGTATACACGAAACTTCTATAACTATCGACATACATCGTCAAATCGTATCCGGTCAAGAAAGTTTTCTCGATCGTCAAGAAATCCTCCTCACCGATCATGTTGATAAGCATATCTTTTGCAACTCCATAGAGCGATAAAATTTGGTTTGTAGACATGTTCGTATCGATATTGTTCGCAACGTCGTCCAGCAGTTTATAAAAATCTTCGACACTTCTGATATTTTTGATCTCTCTAGCCATAGCTTCTACTACCATCTGTTGGTGCTGTACTCTTTGGAAATCTCCCAAAGCGAGCGTCTTTCTGTGTCTTGCGAACGCTAAAGCCTGTTCTCCATTGATCTTCTGATATCCTTTATCTAAACAGATTAAATGTTCTCCGAATCTTCTCTGTGAATCCTGCTCACAAAAGGAAATCGGTATGTCTAAAGATATTCCACCTAAGTCATCTACGAGCTTGACTACACCTGTAAAATTAACTTTCAAATAGTAGTCGATTTCGATTCCTGTAAGATTCTCAATCGTCTTGACCACACAACTCGTTCCGCCATAAGCAGAAGAATTTATTTTATTTTCTGCCCCATTACGGCACGAAATAGGAACATAAGTATCTCTAGGAATGCTAAACACTGTCGCATTCAAAGTTTTTGGATTGAAAGTTATCAACATCAAAGAGTCTCCGTTGAACGATGCTCCTGATGCTATTCCATCGCCAGTCGAATCGACGCCCATCAAAAGTAGAGTAAAAGGTTCAGAAAGTTTCTTAGTAGAATACGTGACGTTGTCGACATTTTCAAGTTCCTTCGTCATCGTATAGACGACCTTCGTTTCCGTTCCGACGTTCGTAAATTTATCATAAGAAGAGAACATCGTTACATAAGAATCTGCTACGAACATCGCATCGATTTTACCGTCATACATGTCGCTCATCATGCTTATATAATCGTCATATTCGATCAATTTTCCTTTTATTCCGTGCTCTTCTATCATCAATTTAGGGATGACATATCCAGTCGGATCTTCTTTGGAACTGATAATTCCGATAGTATCATAGTTCTCTGTCGCTTGTAAACTTACCATCACACTCGTATAATTCACATATTTTTTTTGGACGTTATCGATTATGTTATATGTCTTGTCTATATAGTAAAAGGCGACGACGAATACAGCACAATATAAACTCGATAAAACTAATAAGACTGAAAGTAATTTTTTCTTGTTCGTGTAAAGCAGCAATAGGCCTCCGAACCCTAAAATAAAGAGATGAATATAGAAGAAGAGTAAAACTATAACTCTTATGACTGTCTCTATACCGACAAGCGAAA
Organism: uncultured Bacilli bacterium; assembly: GCA_949439935.1. Lineage (GTDB taxonomy): Bacteria > Bacillota_I > Bacilli_A > RF39 > UBA660 > RUG11867. The sequence goes on along the minus strand of CASRZA010000031.1, from coordinate 11,884 downwards.
GTACAGATCTTGTAAATAAAATCAAACATACCAAATAGATTAAAGTTATCGAGAAATAAAAAATTCTTAACACCTTACTCTGTCTTTTCCACTTGCGGACAAATCGTTTAATTGCACTATTCTCTTCCATATATAAGTCGCCTTCTTTATGTTATCTTTAATATTATTAGTATAGCAAAAACGATTTAAAAATTCCATATAATTTGTTATAATTGATTTATATAGACATGGAGTTGATAATATGGAATATCAGAGTAACTTAAACGATAGACAACTAGAAGCCGTAAAACACATGGAAGGGCCTTGTCTAGTAATGGCAGGTGCCGGCTCAGGTAAGACCAAAGTCCTAACTTGTAGAATAGCCCACTTGATCGAAAATGGCATTCCAGATTATCACATCTTAGCAATAACGTTTACGAACAAAGCCGCGGCCGAGATGCGCTCGCGCGTGAACAACATGATCGAAGGATCTAAAGCGTTCATAGGAACTTTTCACTCGTTTGGACTCAAGGTTATAAGAGAAAATCCCGAGCACGTGGGACTCACGAAAAACTTCTCGGTAATCGACTCCGACGATCAAACGAGCATCATCAAAAAAATACTTAAAGCAAAAAATCTAGATTCTAAAAAGTTTAGTCCTAGCTACATCAAAAATCAAATCAGTTTTTTAAAAAACGAAATGTTGAGCTTTGAAGAGATCAAAAAGACGATGAACACCCCGATCGATAAGATAGTAGTCGAAGTATATAAAGAATATGAGAGTACTCTTTCGAAGAGCAACGTAGTAGACTTCGACGATTTGCTGCTTAGACCGGTCAGATTATTTCAAGAGGACGCTTCGATCCTAGAAAAATACCAAGATCATTATCCATATATCTTAGTAGACGAGTATCAGGATACTAACCCAGTTCAATATAAACTTACGAAGATTCTCAGTTCTAAACATCGAAACATCTTTGTCGTCGGAGATATGAACCAGTCCATCTACAGTTTTAGACAGGCCGATTATCGTAATATCCTTAATTTTGAAAATGATTTTAAAGATGCGACGATCGTCAAACTCGAACAAAATTACAGAAGTACCCAAATAATACTAGATGCCGCGAACAGTGTCATCAAAAACAACAAAGAGAAGAAAGACTTAAAACTTTGGAGTGACCGTAAAGATGGCGCACTTATCAACTACATGCGCGCATACGACGGCAGTCACGAGATAAAACAAGTGACAGACGAAATACAAAATTTGATGTTAGATTATAAAAGCTATAACAGCTTTGCCATTTTATATAGGACGAATGCTCAATCTCGCGTGATAGAAGAAAATCTGATCGCCGCCCAGATCCCTTATAGAATATTCGGAGGGTTCAGTTATTTAGACCGCAAGGAGATCAAGGACCTAATCGCATATTTAAAGTTTATCAACAATACAGACGACGAAGTTAGCCTGCGAAGAATAATAAACGTTCCCAAAAGGGGAATAGGCGAAGCAGCCATAAATAAGTTAGAAGCTTCGAGCATAGTCGAGAACAAACCTATGTTCGAATGCCTCGAATCGAAAAAAGAATTAGAGTTCAAGCACGTCATAGATTCTGCAATAGAATACCTCGAAGATCACACCATCACAGAACTCGTCGACCACCTTCTCGATATAAGTGGAATAAGGACGATGTATGAAAATGAGAAAACTTTAGAATCCGACATCCGTCTCGACAACCTGATGGAATTTAAGAGTTTGACTAAACAATACGAAGATCGTACAGGAACGACCGATTTAAACGACTTCCTAGGAGAATTAAGTCTCATGAGTTCTCAAGACGACGACCAACTAGACGACGCTGTCACCTTGATGACTCTCCACAGTGCCAAAGGTCTCGAATTCGATGTCGTCTTCTTGGTGGGAATGGAAGAAGGGCTTTTTCCACATACTAATTCTATGATGGTCGAAGACGGTCTCGATGAGGAAAGACGACTGTGCTACGTGGGGATTACCCGTGCCAGAGATATTCTTTATATGACGAATGCTAAAAGAAGAATGCTGTACGGAAAAGAGTCCGCGAACATTCCTAGCCGTTTTATAAACGAGATAGACGAAACTCTCGTCAAAAAAAATGCCCTGAGTGAAAGAGAATTGACGAAAGGAAATAAAAAAGATTTTTATAACGAGGAAACTACAGAATTTAAAAACGGAGACCTCATAAACCACGAGACGTTCGGTCATGGAGTCATCATAAAGATCGAAGACGATATCTTGAGCATAGCTTTCAAAACGGGCTTAAAAAAAGTAAAGATGAACCACAAAAGTATAACAAAATTATAGGAGGAAACGATGAAAGAAAGATACGATGAATTAGTTGAGAAGTTGAAAAGAGCATCTTATGAGTACTATTCACTGGATATGCCGACTTTGACTGATGCCGAATACGATAGTTTATACGATGAACTAGTTAAACTAGAAGAAAGCCACCCCGAATGGATTAGAGAAGATTCGCCGACTAAACACGTCGGAGGAGAAGTTATAAGCAAATTTGAAAAAGTGCGACACGTCACTCCTCTTATGAGCATCGCTGACGTCTTTAACGAAGAAGAACTCCTCGATTGGGACAAAAAAATACAAAAACAAGTCGGTGATGTCGAATATGTATGTGAACTTAAAATCGACGGGTTAAGTGTCAATCTTACCTATGAAAATGGCGAACTCGTCCGGGCAGCTACGAGAGGTGATGGTCAAATAGGAGAAGACATTTCTCATAATGTCAAAACTATTAAAACGATCCCTAGAACCCTCAAAAATAAAGATTCGCTCGAAATTCGAGGAGAGATCTATATGCCGATCAAATCTTTCGAACTTTTAAACGAAGAAAGAGAGGCAAAAGGAGAACCGCTCTTCCAAAACCCACGAAATGCAGCCGCGGGAAGCATTAGACAACTAGACAGTAAAATAGCAGCTTCCAGAAAATTAGACGCTTTCTTCTACCACGTCCCCCTTACGAATTATAAGACGCACTTTGAAGCTTTGGAATACTTAAAAGAAAACGGTTTCATAGTAAATCCTAACATCGAAAAGAAAAAGAACATTCAGGAAGTTCTAGAGTATATCGAAAAGTGGACAGAACTACGTCCTAGTCTTCCTTATGATATAGACGGAATAGTGATAAAAGTTAATGACCTTTCACTTCAAAGAGAACTCGGCGTCACAGCCAAATATCCGAAATGGGTAATCGCCTATAAATTTCCCGCGATGGAAGTTCAAACTAAACTCTTAGATGTCATTTTCACAGTCGGAAGAACCGGCCAAATAACTCCAAATGCAGTTTTGGAGCCTATAAAGATCATGGGAAGCACAGTCAAAAGAGCAACGCTTCACAACATGGACTTCATAAGAGAACGCGACCTCGAAAAAGGTGACATCGTCGTCGTCAGAAAAGCGGGAGACGTCATACCAGAAGTCGTAAGAAACGTCATAGAACGAAGAGAAAATACCGAAGTGATCGAAAAGATAGAAAATTGCCCGATATGTGGAACACACTTAGTCGAATCGCAAAGTAAAATAGATCTTCTCTGTCCGAACGAATCATGCCCTGCACGAAACATCGAAGCTCTAATACACTTCGTCGAACGCAAAGCCATGAACATAATCGGGCTCGGCGAAAACATAATCGAAGATTTTTACAACATGGGCATACTCAATGACTTCACGTCGTTCTATCATTTAGATGAAAGAAAAGAAGAGCTTACAGAACTCGAAGGATTCGGTCCAAAAAGCATAAACAAACTTTTAGAAAACATAGAAGAATCTAAAAAGAATAGTCTCGAAAACTTACTGTTCGCGTTAGGTATCAAAGGGATCGGTGAAAAAAACGCCAAACTTTTAGCAAAGAGATACAAAACGATAGAAAATCTCATGCAAGTTGAAGAGGAAGAACTTAAAAATATCGACGACATAGGCCCGATTCTCGCCCACAACATCTCATCTTATTTCAAAGATGAAGAAAACGTCGAATTGATAACTCATCTAAAAGATTTAGGATTAAACATGAAATATCTAGGCGCAGAAACTAAACATGACGACCGTTTCACAGACAAAAAGTTTGTAATAACGGGTACGATAGAAAAGTATTCTCGCGACGAGCTCAAGGAAATAATCGAATCCTATGGTGGCAAGGCTATAGATAGCGTATCTAAAAAGACAGATGCCGTCATAGTCGGCGAAAGTCCCGGAAATAAATATGACAAAGCTTTGACTTTGAACATTCCGATATGGACCGAAGAGACGTTGAAAGAAATGAAGGACGTATTCACAAGATACGACGAACAATGATCCAAAAACTTGTCACATCGCTTAAAAAACTCCAGAGAAATCGATTAAACACGAAAGAGCTTTCAAGTCGTACACCCCTAAGATTTTAGTCTTAGTTGGGTCTTTTTTTGAAATGAACTATCAGAGACCATGGATAAAATCCACAACCTTTTCCCTAATCTTAGCAAATTTTTATAAAGCCCTCGTCTATATCTCACGTGAACTTGCCAAAAGAACACAGACCATACGGACTAGAACAAAATAAAAAAATTACCTCGCTGGGTGGTCATTCTGCAAAGGTTGCAAGAACTGACATCGAAAATAGTTTAAGAAAATCGATAATTAGTGAAAAAATGTCCTCGATTATCGATATAGAGGCGAAAATAAACAAATAGAATCTAAATAAACAGGCTTGTTCTCCCAGTTTTAAATGAAATCTTTGCGAAAAAAGTCGAAAAAAATTGATTTATTCTAAAAAAGTATGTAAAATGAATTATAGGAGGGAGATATGGTTATGAAAAAAGGCGTAGTAAAGAAGATAGTAATTGCACTTATAATAATTGCATTGTTCATACCAGTTGTAATGGAGATGTATGCGAGAAGAAAAATTGCAACCATTCCATATTCAGAAGTTGCAAATCTAGTACAATCTTCTAACAACGGTTATGGATTTACGTTAGTATACGTTTCACCTGATAGTGATGAACACGCCGAAGAAAACAAAGAAGCGGTCCAAACGATCGTCGGATCATATAAGCACCGTTCTACGAGTGAGCCATTCGTTGCTAACTTTGTAGATTACGATAGCCTTACTGATGCAGAAAAAGAAGAAATCTTCGGAGATTCGGAAGAAAAAGTTGCATACATAACGATTGCAAACGGTTCCAAAGTAAGAACTATAGTCGGATCTTTATCAGATGCAAAACTTAAAAATTACGTCTCAGCAGACAGCGCTAATGAGATAAGCGAAGACTTGAAAGACTACAAATCGTTTAAAACAGCTGATGAATTTAAAAAGCTATTTAACGATAAGAAAAAAGTTACTATGACAGTATTCGGTCAAGAAAGTTGCTTCTACTGCAGAGAATTTAAAATCATCTATAACAAAGTTGCTCGCGATTACGATGCCAACATCTACTACTTCGATATTCTAACATATGAAAAAGAAGTCGATAAAGTCGCAGATATGAAAAATATGATAGTTCCAGGAAAATGTCTAGATTCTAATACTGATACTAAGATGAAAGATGCAAAATATGGAACTCCGTTGACACTGTTCACTAAAAATGGTAAAGTAATTGACTGTATCGGTGGATACGTAAACGAAACAGAACTTGTTACTAAGCTTAAAACCGTTGGAATGATAAAAGAATAGGGAGTACAAAATATGGAGTCAGTTTATAGTCAAGCAATAAAATTTAAGAAGAAATATCCGCGCACGATCACTCATCATAGGCTTTTAAAACATGCCCAAGTGATCGAGAAGCATTTGAATCCAGGAGAAGTAGTATCTTACGCTTTCCCTGCCCAAAAAAATGCCAAGGCTGGCGATTTCTTCGAAACTTGTATAGTAGCTATCACAAACGAAAGATTACTTATAGGACAAAAGAGAGTAATGTTTGGCTATTTTCTTACATCCGTCACTCCCGACATGTATAACGATTTACAGGTACGTTCGAGCCTAATTTGGGGAGCGTTAACTATCGATACAGTTAAAGAGTTGATAGAATTGTCTAATATAGATAAAAGAGCTCTTCCTGAGGTTGAAACGGCAATAAGTTCATTCATGATGGAAGCAAAAAAACAATATGCAAAAAGCGATTCTAACAAGTAGAGTCGCTTTTTGTAAAAGAGGTGTAACTATATGAAAATAAAGAAATTACCTATTACTTTATTTCTTATTCTTATCATAACCATTACGATATTTTACTTTACTCGAGTTAAAAATTATTCTATAGAATATGTCGTCAATGGCTTTAACGTCAAAGAAACATTCGACAAAGAGTCGAGTACCTATGGGTTCATTATAACTGAAAAAGATCAGCAATACGACTTTTTGATATCGACTAAACATATCAGAACAAAAAAACTCTTAAACGAAATCGCGATATATGAGGATGAAGATACGGCCGAGCGATGCATCTATCCAAAATCCTCTAAAATCGAGATTTACCCATTATGCAAAAAGGACGATAAATATATGGATTTATCGCTATTAGAAAGCGATCTCTCTAGCTTTTATGTAAGACCTGAGATAGAAACTGAAAATGGATCGTACAAGAATATAAAAGTAAATACGACAAATGGACTCAAATTCCTAGTTTGGGCTCACAAAGGCTATTATTCTATAACGAAAGAAAAACTCTTAGATAATTCAAAAAAAGACTTGAGCCCGATGTTCCTGTCTAACGAATCCTACTACAATAAACTATCTTATCAACTAAACGAATACGTACTAACTCCAGATTATGACCAAGAATACTCGTTCGACAAATTCTATATTTTCAACTTTAAAAAAGGCTCTCTTACAGAGTGGAAACTCGATCGAGAGATCAGCTATAATTCATATTACTTAGGAGATATGGACGGTTTAATTTATATGTTTGATCGCAAAAGTGAAACAGAATATGCAATAAATCCTAAAAAGAAGACTATCGAAATTGTATCTAAAGATAAAGTCGGAAAAGTCTATTTACAAGACTGGAAAGAGGTAAGTACTACTAAACTTTCAAATACTGAATATCTTTTTGACAAAAAACAGAACTATACGTATTCTGTCGAAGACGATATACTAACTTTGAAACTTAGTAACTCGAGCGAATATATCACCATAACGACTCACAAACCAGACAAGATAATATCACAGAAAGATGACAAACTATATTATCTCATAGAAGATAGGCTTTACGAATACTCACTTAAATATGGAGAAGTCCTCCTCTTAACTTACAGCGAATGGGCCTTTAATTCACTTAATTCAATATATATTTATTAACACTCTCGGGACTTTCACATACCTTATAATGGGAGTGGTTATATGTACAATTTATATAGAATTCAAGGCGGAGAGACGCTTGAATCTTTAGCAGATAAGTTTGGAACTACTGTGGAAAATCTCAAAGTTATTAACAATTTAGAAGATTCATATCTTCTAGACAGAGATGAAATCATAGTTCCTGAAACGTCAAAAAAGTATTTTGAATACTATCGAGTAAAAAAAGGCGACAGCATATATGAGATCGCCAGAAGATATAATATAAATCCAGAACTTCTTGCAAGTTTAAACGGTTTAAATTTCTCTGACTATATTTATCCAGATCAACTAATCATGATACCAAAACCTAACTACAGTTACTACATCACGAAAGAAGGAGATACTTTAGACAGTGTTTCAAACGTTCTAGGAATAAACCGTGACAAACTTCTTCGTGAAAACGACATAATCTATCTTTTAGAAGGACAATTACTAGTAAAAGAAACGAACAAATAAAGCTGGCTAGCCAGTTTTTTTCATTTAAATTAGTCAACATTACATGCTTATAGACAACTTTACCAAAAAGTGTTATTCTTAATACTGAGAGGTGGGTTATTTATGGATCAAAAGAAAATGGGAGAATTCATTAAAGAATTACGCAAAGAAAAAGGAATTACTCAGGAAGAACTAAGTCGATTGTTAAATGTTGGAAGAGAAGCAATAAGTAAATGGGAAAGAGGATTAAATTTTCCGGATTTAATTACTCTTAAAGAAATTGCTAACACTTTCAATATTACAATTGACGAATTAATTGCGGGTCAAAAAGGTGACGTTCAAAGCAGTTTAGAAAATCTTTATTCTGATAGATATGTTCTTACAAAAAACACTAAAAGATTAAAACTATACTTAATACTATCTATAGTAATATTATCAATTATTGCCTTTTTAGGATATTATTTTATAAATTTATATAAATCTATACATATTTATACTGTAAAAGGATATAGTGAGAATATTGACATACAAAACGGCCTCTTTGTAAAAACAAATGAAAAAACATATTTTAATTTAGGAACTATCAATTCAGATAAAGAAATAAAAGAAGTAAAACTTTACTATATAATGGATCAAGAAGAAATAATAATTTTAAAAGGAGACCCAAAAAACATGTTCATTTCAGAGGAAAATGGATATAATGAGTACTTCAAACAAGAGAACCTGAAAGATATCATAGAAAACTTAAATTTAGTTATATATTTTGAAAATGAAAAAGAAAACGAGAAGATAAAATTAGAATTAAAAGAAGACTATGTAAATAAAAATCTATTTTTTAAAAAAGCTAAATCTATCACTTATAATGAATCAACAACCCCAAAAGAAATAAAAAACGATGAAATAATTTCTATCATAAAAAGGGATTTTAAAAAAATCTCCGATAATGAGTATACCTACGAATTCAAAAAAGATAAAATTAAATATACTTCGAGGTTCTCACCAAACGTTCTAATATTTACTAAAGAAAAAGATGGCATAATTGGAGAATTATATTATGATTTAGATATTTCATTAATAAATTATCAACAAGAACAACCAAATATTAGTGAAAATTATAGCTATGTTAACAATAAACTAAGCTGTATTGACGAAAAATGTTTCAACGAAAAAAAAGTATTGGTTTTACTTAATGACATGCAAGAAATCTTGAATAAATAGTTAAAAATACATAACGGGCGAATATCGTCCATTATTTTTTTTGAAAGATATGATATGTTTTTACTAAGAAAGGAGCAACCTCATGAAAAAAACATTAACAACAGTTATTAGTGCCCTTATAAGTTTTACATTTGCTGTTTACGTTGATGCCAAAGAAAATATAGTTTATAAAAATGACCAAGATATAAGTTTCACTAAAAATGAGTATGACTTTATAACAGATTTATTTTTCAAGGTTTTCAAGATGCAATGGATATAAATGACTACAATATGATTTTTCAAGATCTTAGTGCTATGAACAGTCCTATTATTTCAAAAAGCTACGATGGTATGTCAGAGGTCAGTCCATTCAATGCAAATCATGAAACTGGTAGCAAAATTCTTACAATAAAAGAAAGCTGCGCAAGTGATTGCACAATAACTATGACTGCAACATGGAAAGCGATGCCAAGAGTCAGAAGCTATGATATTATAGGAACTAGATTAAAAAATGTAAGTCTTTTAAATACTTCTACAACGAAAGTGATTAAGGATTCAACATACACATCATCGGCAGATACTGTGTATAAAGATAATGGCTTTGGAGTATCAGTTAAACTACCAACTGGTGGAAATTCTTTAATCATTACTCAATATTTTAAAGTATCCAAAGGTGGAACCGTGTATGGTAGTTATCAACACGCGACTAGAACCATTTCACTAGCAAACAGTAAAAACTACACAATTTCACCAAATGGCTTAGGTGGAGTATTCCAATTTAATAATGGTTATAATTCATATTATGACAGCATGGCAGGCGTAGATATTGCCGTGTAATTAATTGTGGTAACAACTATAAAAGTAGTTTGTTATAAATAAAAAACGGAAGGAGGTGAATACGATGAAAAACCATAAGATCTTATTGAGCATTTTTGCCATAGCTTTAGGTGTTATATCTGTCAAAGTAATGGCTGATGTAGAATTACAAAACTTTAGGGTCAACTTACCTGCATTTCAAAGTACATACAAATCTGATTCATATCGTAAAAAATATGTATCAAATCAAAATTACAAATGTATTGGAAATATGAGTAATCATGATGGAACTAAACATCCTGTATTAGTAAACCTTATCAGAGTAAGTGATAATTATTCATCTGGTTTTAAAACTATAGATATTGGCGATGAATATGGATTCAACAGAGATGAATTCAAAGAAACAGGATATTACAGAATTGAGCTCAAAAATCAAGCATGGTCTATTTATACCTATTTCACTAATGGTATATGGCAATATTCAATGTAGGCTGTAATCGAAATTAAGGAGAGTAGTAATGAAAGAAAGTAAAAAGAATTTAAAAATAATATTTGCAATATTTTTTGTACTGATAGCCCTATCTTACATAAAACTATATAAAAATTATGGTGGACCAAAAGAAATAAACGACTGGTTTATTGAAGAATATAACAATGGCTGTGATCCCGAAAAGACTAAAGTTCCAGCTAACTACTGTGACATCGATATAACAGGTTTACCCGGTTCACCTGATACATACACAATTTTTTATCAAATAATGAGACAGGAGTATTTACAATATTTGCCTATATTAGGAATAATAGTATTACTAATACTATCGATGTACAACTTAAATAAAATGTTCAAATCAAAATATTTATATTATTACGTTCAAAGGAAAGACTATAAAACGTTTATTAAAAGTATGATTCTTCAATCGTATAAATATGTTTTAGTCGTACCTTTTATAACGATATTTAGCTTTTTACTTTCTCTAACTCTTTCGACACATGGACCGAATGCATTATCAGAAGCAATGCGTTTAGCTACATTTGACACGATCCATTATAATACGCCATTCTTTTTAGTATTCTATACAATTTATATAATGTTCATGTGGCTCGCTTACATCAATACAGGACTAATAGTACAAAGTAGAAATCGAAAAATGATATTTAATATAATAGAAGTTTTAATAATCTACTTCATTCTAGAAATGATTTTAGAAAATTATCCTACATATCTATGGATATTTGATATTTATAATCCGATGCAGTATTCTATATTTATTTATCTAATTGTATCAATTGTATATTTTATTATTAGTTTTTCACTTGTTATATATACCTATAAAAACAAGGAAAAAGAACTCATGAGAATAGGAGGATAATATAATGATAGTAAAAGTTAAAAATGTATCTAAATCGTTTAAAAAAAATATGATTTTACAAGATATCGATCTAGAACTAAAGCCAAATAAAATATATGGATTAATAGGAAGAAATGGTTCGGGAAAAACAGTACTGCTAAAAATTATTTGTGGAATCATCGAACCAGACCGAGGCAATATTCTATTCGATGATGAAGAATATCTTAAAAAATATGGTGTTCCTAAATCTACTCGAGCATTAATAGAAAGTCCAGATATGATAAATGATTTAACTGGATTTGAAAATTTAAAACTGATCGCATCAATCCAAAAGAAATTAAGTGACGAAGAAATATATGACGTCTTAAGTCTAGTAGGACTAAAAGGAGAAGAAAACAAGAAATATAAAGAATATTCTCTAGGAATGAAACAAAAACTAGGTATCGCACAAGTAATAATGGAAGATGCCGACCTATTAATATTCGACGAGCCATTTAATGGACTCGACGATGCATCCACTAAAGCCATGAGAGAACTGATGAAAAAGTTAAAGAAAAAAAATAAGATTATAATAATAGCTACCCATATAAGAGAAGATATCGATAATTTGATCGATGAGTTATATAAGATTGATGCAGGCTTATTAAAAAATGAAAAATAGTATTAAATATAACTTTTATAATGTTATAAACTTTTTTGATAAAAGTTGTGTTAAACTTTATGACTGATTGAGATATTCAGCGTAGGCAACATTCA
>CASRZA010000030.1 GCA_949439935.1 uncultured Bacilli bacterium | reverse complement strand
CAAGAAACCGAGCAGTTCGAATTCGAATTATAATCCAAGTAAAATTCCTTTCAGAGATGCGGTCTCGAAATATAAGAGCTTTACGGCCTCTTTAGGGATAGATGTCTCTTCTTGGCAAGGGGATATCGATTTTGATAAAGTGAAGAATGCTGGAGTCGAATTTGCGTTTGTCAGAGTCGGTTCTAAATGGGGTTTGGACGGAGAATACTTTCTCGACTCTAAGTTTGAGAGAAACATGGAAGGCTTTAACAAAGTAGGAATTCCAGTAGGAGCTTATTTTTACTCGTATGCTCGCAATGAGGAAGAGGCTAGAGAAGAAGCATTGTACGTCATAGAACATTTAAAGAAATACAAGGTCGACCTTCCTGTTGCGTTCGACTTTGAAGATTGGTCTAGGTACAATAAATATAAGATGAGTTTACATAGATTAAATCGCAATGCAGAAGTGTTTATCGAAACGTTAAAGGAAGCTGGCTATGAGGGGATGCTTTATGGAAGTCTCAATTATTTGAATAGGATGTGGAAGACCGAAGATAAGACAGTTTGGGTCGCCCATTATACGAATAATGCTAATTATGAAGGAAAATATAAGTTTTGGCAGTTTACAAGCGCTGGAGGCGTCGATGGGATAAACGGTTATGTCGATCTAGATATAATGTATAAGTAAGGTGGTTTAAATGAGAAAAAAAGTTCTTATTACTGGCGGTGCGAGAGGTCTTGGGAGAAGTATTGCACAAAGGTTTGCGAAAGAAAATTACGATATTATTTTAACGTATTTGACGAGTGAGAAGGAGGCCAAACTTGTAAAGCTAGATCTGGAAAGTTCTTTTGGTGTAGAAGTTCTTTTGGTGCCTTTGGATTTAAAAGATGAGGAATCCATAAAGAGTTTATTTCTAAAGTTCGATAGTCTAGACGTCCTCATAAACAACGCTGCTTTAAATGACGATAAAGATCCTTTTGATAAGACTCAAGCTGATTTTGTAGACATTTTGAAAATCAATTTGATCGGACCGTTTTTGATGTCTAAGTACGCTTTCCCTCTTTTAAAAAAAACGCGAGGAAATATAGTTAATGTCGCGTCTACAAATGGTATAGATACGATGTACAAGGAGAGTTTAGATTACGATGCTTCTAAAGCGGGATTGATCAATCTAACTAAGAATTTGTCTTCGATGTTTGGAGCGGACGTTCGTGTAAATGCTGTCGCGCCTGGGTGGATCGAAACAGATAAAACATCCGATATGGAACCTAAATACAAAGAGTGCGAACAGCAAAAAATAGTATGTGGTCGATTTGGAAACGCTGACGAGATAGCTAATGCGGTGTTTTTTCTCGCTTCTAATGAGGCCTCTTACATCGATGGAACAATTTTGAGAATAGACGGAGGTATGAAGTATGGAAATCGATGAAATGATAGAGAAGGCAGAGCAGATGATTCTACCTATTTTTAATGAGATAGATAGATCGATCTTTGAAAATAGCAAAAAGGTTTTGAGAGCTTTTCACAACAACAACATAAGTGAAATTCACTTTAATTCTACGACGGGATATGGATATAACGACATCGGAAGAGATGCGATAGAGAAGGTTTTTGCAGAGGTGTTAGATGCAGAAAGTGCGTTGGTCAGAAATCAATTTATATCGGGCTCTCATGCCTTGAATGTGGCATTTTTTTCGATTTTGCGCCCTGGAGATACGATGCTTTCCATCTCTAGCGAACCGTATGATACTTTAAAAGAAGTGATCGGCATCACTCCGAACGATAGTTCTCTCAAGTCTTTCGGTGTAGAATATGAACAAGTCGATTTAATCGATGGGGACTTCGATGACGAGACTATTCAAGAAAAGCTCCGTGAGAAATTTTATAAGCTCATACATATACAGAGGTCGAGAGGCTATTCGACGAGGGAAAGTCTCACTATCGAGAAGTTAGAAAGGATCATCGATAAGATCAAGAAATTATCGCCAAATTCTGTCGTCATGGTGGATAATTGTTATTGTGAGATGGTCGAAGATAGGACTCCTACTGGTGTTGGAGCGGACTTGATGGTCGGTTCTTTGATTAAGAATTTGGGTGGTAGTATAGCACCGAATGGGGCATATATTGCTGGCAAGAAAAAATATGTAGAACTCGCTGGGGAAAGACTTACTTTGCCGGGCGAGGGAATGGAAGTAGGACCTAGTTTAGGAATAAACATCGACTTTCTTCGCGGTTTATACATGGCTCCAAGTGTGGTTGGAAGTAGTTTAAAAATGGCAGTATTAGCAAGTTATATCTTAGAAGAGATGGGATATAGCGTATCGCCAAGATACGATTCTAAAAGAGCGGATATAGTCTCAATGATCACTTTTGGAAGTGCAGAGAAGCTCATCAAGTTTGTGCAGGGGATCCAAGCTGGTTCGGCAATAGATGCGAATGCTCTACCTGAACCTACAGATATGCCCGGGTATGAAGATAAAATCATAATGGCATCTGGTTCGTTTATTCAGGGTTCATCGATAGAGATAAGCGCTGATGGTCCGATTAGAGAACCTTACATCGCCTATTTGCAGGGAAGTGTCACCTATGAATATGGAAAGATCGCTTTGATGAAAGCGATAGAGAGAATGAAAGACGTATGATAGTTGCTGGAAAAAAGTATGATGTGGATGAACTAGTGAAATCGATAGATATAAGTTCACATTCTTTTGAGAAAGTTGGAAATTTGATGCTGACTAAATCAGAGATAGCTATTTTAAAGAGAAATCTCATCGAGTATTCGTGTGCCTCATCGCTTAAGGATCTGATGATAAAGATCAAAGAAGTCTTAGATGATGAGTTTTTAGATCCAGATGACGCGAATGATTTGGAATACGTATTAGAATCTATATCCGAAAGGGATTATTATGAAAACACAAAAAAATAGGGTTCGGATCGCACATAGAGGACTTTGGGATACAGAAATTCCTGAAAACAGTTTGAAAGCTTTCCAGAAGTGTGTAGACTTAAACGTTCCGATCGAGCTCGATGTACATGTCTTAAAAGATAATACCATCGTAGTATTCCATGACGACAACTTGAAACGTATGATAGGCAAAAATGTAAATATAAAGGATCTAAATCGTCAAGAGCTAGACAAGTATGAATTGCCAGATGGATCTAAGATTCCTACATTAAAAGAGGTTTTAGATCTAGTAGGTGGCAAAGTGCTAATCGACATCGAATTAAAATGCGATGTAAAGTTATTTAGAATTTGTCGAGAGTTGGTAAAGTTACTTGACGATTATGACGGTTCTTTTTTTGTAAAGTCGTTTAACCATCTGTATATAATATGGTTTAGATTTTTTAGACCTAATTATGAACGAGGGATATTGGTATCTCGTTTAAAGGATGCAAAAATGCCGAAGTTTATCAAATGGTTTTTGTTTAACATGTATTTCAACGTTTTTGCTAAACCTGACTTTGTCGCTTTTAATAAAGATGATCTGCCAAATAAAAAGTTAGATAAACTTCAAAAGAAGGGAATTTCTATCTATCTTTGGACCGTCCGGGATGAAGCAGTTTTATACGATTATGATGGCATAATATTTGAACAAACGTCTAAAAATTAAGTAAAATTGTGATTAGCTCGTGATTGTCATGAGCTTTTTTATGTGGATTTATTAAATTTTATAGGAAAATATGTCGAGTTATGTTATTATATAAAAGGTGATAGGTATGTTTACAATAGAGGATATTCAGACTATCGTTAAAAGATTTTATGTCAAAGACGATAAAGTTTTTGCTAGGAATATCGATCAAGAAATTGTAGATGAAAAGGCGGTTTTACCTATAAAGGCAGCATATCTCATCTTTAATGAAGCCGAGATTAGATATAAGGCAGATATGCAGCTCTTGGGGGCGAAGTATGTATCTAGTAGAGAAAAGTATTTGGAAAAAATGATGGAGCGTTTTTCGGTAAACGGTGAAGAGAACGACTTAGGACAAAATAAATTGATTAGAGATCTAGTGGAGTCTAATGGTCATTATGAAGAAGATATAACGAGCGATGGATTGGATCAGAAGTTTTCTATTTTCATCGATCCGAAGAAGAGTTATGGGCTAGCATATTTGAGATTGAAGTTACGAGAAAAAGGTTTTGATACGGAAGATTTAGAATTGAGTTACGATACTTCTAATTTGAAAATTGCTGGGGCGGCTAAGTTGTTTATCGATTTTAAAAAGAGACTTTTTATCGAAAAGGAAGAAGATTCTTTCGAGGATACTAGTTTTGAATATAAATTTGCTTATGATGAATTAGATAAAGCTATAAAAAAAGAGAAGCATGATCGCATAGAGTATTGGAGCGACTTTTTAAAGCAATGGAAAAAAGCTAAAAATACAGGAGACTTTGGACGAATAGAATTTTTGAAGGATATAGTCGCGACAGTCATAAAGGATATCGAAAAGCGTAAAGAAATGAAAAAGACAAGTGGTAGTGAAAAAAATTCAGAAGGATCACTTGCTACTATAAGAAAAGAAAAAACAGTCGTCGAAAAAACGGAACCAAAAGCGACTAAAAAGGAGCTACTCGCAGAGAACTTACCTGAAAATGTAGTTGAGACTGTTGTAAATAGTCGTTCAGAGTGTAGAGAAGCCGATATCGATTATGTCATGAAACAGACCGCTGATATGCGGAAAGGTGGAGACGTTAAATCTTTAGAACAAAGTAACGAAACTGTGAATTCTATAAGTATAGTCGAGGAGAAGAAAGAGCCACAAGCTAAATCAAAAGAAAAGATCACTAACAGTCTACTTTTAAGATTTGACGAGATACTTTGTGATTTAGAGAACAATAAAAGAGGTTGTAAAGATAAAAAAGAACTAGAGAAAGTTTATTTTGATACAAGAATAGCTATAAAGGTATGTATCATCGATGAGACTTCAAATTTTTATTTGTCGTTGTCAGACATCGAAAAAGAATTCGCATCGCGTTTGATGATGAAGGCGTCCGCTATTTTGGACGATAGAATGAGATGCAGTCATTGGGAAAACGTCCATGAAGAAGCTTTAAAAATCTTGGGATGGCCTTCTAATATCGAAATTGTTGTCACTCCAGCGATGGCTCTTGAAGATTTGGGGATATTAATCGGTAATACTAAAAAGCGCATTTTAAATGAAAATGAAATGACGAGGATGAAAAAGTACTATATTATATGTAAATCGTCGTGGAAAGAGTTTAATTCTCAAGATAAGTTGAAGTGTGTTGAACTGTTGAAAGAGACGACGAATGTTTTGAAAGATGAGAGAGGTCACAGTTATTGGTGTGGCGTACTAGATACTTTATCGGCATCAGATAAAATCGGAGACAATTAATACCATCGGGAAGTGCTATTGGGCGATTTTTCTATAAGTGGAAAGAAGTGTTTGTTATGGATTTGGATATGTTTTTTAGAATAATATGATATAATAAATTTTATTATAAAAAAGAGGACATATCATGTCGTAGATGCGACAGTAATCGAGCCTGTAAGGGGTCGTGTCCAAGCGAGAGATGAGCCAGTGACATCATGTTCAGTTAAAATATTACTATGATAATAAGGTAAATATTTATACTTCCAAGTGAGGACGAAATTGTTTTTTACCAGAATTAGGGGCAAAGAAAAGAATATATGTAAATAGAAATGATCCTTCTAAAGTGTATTTCTTTGATCTTAAATTTTTTCTCGCTTTTACAGAATTTAGAATGGCTTTTATGATACCATTAATCATAGCAATGATCAGTTGAAAGGAGTTTTTTATGAAGTTAGTGTCTTGGAATGTGGCAGGCTTTAGAGCTTGCTTGAAGAAAGGATTCGCCGAATTTTTTGAAGAAGTCGATGCCGATGTCGTGTGTTTGCAAGAAGTCAAAGCTACAAGAGATCAGTACGATTTTCAACCAGAGGGGTATTTTGAGTATTTATATCCCGCTAAGAAGCCTGGGTATTCTGGAACTTTGGTCTTTTCTAGGGTAGAACCTTTAAATGTAACCTATGGAATCGGTGAGGAGAAGTTCGATTGTGAAGGAAGGTGTATTACTTTAGAATTTAACGACTTCTTCTTAGTTAATTTCTACGTTCCAAATGTCAAGCGCAGTTTAGAGAGAATGGGAGAACGCATGGAATGGGAAGAATTAGCCAAGAAATACCTTAAAAAACTCGATAAAGTAAAACCTGTTATAGTATGTGGAGATTTTAATGTGGCTCATACCGAGATAGATATTAAAAATGCTAAAAGTAACATAGGCAATGCCGGTTTTACTTATGAAGAAAGAGAGAAATTTACAGAACTTTTAGAAAGCGGATTTATAGATACATTTAGGTATTTCCATAAAGACGAGCCTGATCATTATACTTGGTGGAGTTATATGAGAGATGTTCGTGCTAGAAACATAGGGTGGAGAATAGACTATTTTATCGTGTCTGAGAGATATATCGATAAGATAGAAGATGCTATCATATTTAAAGACGTGTATGGAAGCGACCACTGTCCTATAGGTATAGAAGTGAGCGCAAATAGATGAAGATTCAAAGTCCAAAAATTATGAATTATGAGAGTACACGTTTCGCAGATATTGAGGATGAAGAGACTGTATATAATTGCCTTTTCGAGGGAGAGCAGAAGTTAACTAGAGAAATCGATTTCATGTCGTTCGATGGGTGTATCTTTAGAAATATAGATTTTACGAATATTAATATAAAGAGCATCGAGCTCGTCGACGTCATATTCGAAGATTGTGATCTGTCACAAAAAAAATTTGATTCTAGGTTTTTAAGTAGAGTAGTCTTTAAAAATTGCAAACTGTTGGGGACGTCGTTTATCGATTCCAGCATTCGCGATGTAGAGTTTAAAGATTGTATCGCTAAGTATGTTAATTTCTCTGGTGCCCGGTTTGAAAGAGTCATTTTTACAAATTCAGAGTTTTTAGAAACTACATTTTTTGAGAACAAATTAAAAAATGTCGAATTTGTAAAAATCGATTTCAGTAGATCTGAGATACGTAATTGTGATATGGCGGAGGTCGACTTCTCTAGTTGTATTCTCAATGATATAAGTATCGATTTAGAGTCGATGAGGGACATAATAATAGATAGATTTCAAGCTATAGATCTAGTTAGACTTTTAGGTGTCAAATTTAAAGAATAAACAAAAGAAAGGTAAAAGCTACCTTTCTTTTGTGTAAACTGATTCCGGTTTTACGTATCCATCTTCGATTTTGTATGGTGCAGGGTCGCAGCACAATACTTCTTCGATAGTATATTCTTGATCACAGACTGTTTTTTTGACTTCTGTTGCAGAGCTGTCGTCGTAAATGTTTCCTGAAACGAATACTTTATCTCCCTTTTTATAAATGAGATCCTCGTTGACAGGTTCGAGATGATTGAGTTTTGCATCTCTTATAATTTTAGGATAATCGTAGAATGCTACGTCCCCATCGACTCTGCCATTTATACCTGGCATGTCCTCTCGAGAAGTGTTTTGCCACATGCCTGCTGGTTTATTGTAAGTGAACCGATCGTTCCACTCTGCTACCCATTTATCGAAAGCATCTAGTTCAGGAGAATCCAAATTACTTTTTAATCTGTCTAAACTAGCATAGATGCCGACATAGTAACCGACCTTTTCCATCTCTTCACAGTAATATTTAACTATTTCAGTCAATCGAGCTTTTGGCAAAGCCATTTGCCTTTTAGTTTCGACATCTAAGAATACAGGATATTCTAATTTTTTTCCTTTTATGAGCCTCAAGGTGTGTTCGACTTCACTTTTCGCATCGTCTAAATTTGTCGCGTAGCTGAAAAGGTATGTTCCATATGGAATTCCCAGCCTTTCACACATTTCAGCATTTCTTTCGAACTCTGTATCATCTTGAGTTCTTATGTTGTTTCCGAAGCCACATCTCAGTATAGCAAAATCGATATGAGGTTTAACTTTTGTCCAATCTATACGTCCTTGATAACTTGAAACATCAATTCCTTTAATCATTTATAAACATCTCCCACAATATCATATGCGAAAAATAATTTTTTGTTATCAAATAATTTGTGGTATAATCTGAGTAAAGTAGGTTGGAGGAATAAGTATGAAGGTTTTGAAAAAGATCATGGCTCTATTATATTTAGTTATTCTCTGTAGTTCTTTATCTCAACAGTTTATCTATGTGAATCGATCTTGGCATTATAAATATATTTATACTTATGAAATCGTGACTGTCATGTTAACTTTAGTAGGTGCTCTTTACTATATCTGGTCGATATTTAAAAATGATCAGAAAAAAGAGTCACAGTCCTTTTTAATAACATTGATAAGCTATTTTTTGACCGGTCTGTTTATTTTGTCGACTTATATTTCTGCAGGGGACTTTAGTGTAAAGTGGATACATCTATCAAAGTTGTGTACAGGATTTTATTTATACTTTTCTTCTGCGGCGATCTTAGTTCTCGACTTCTTTTTAGTTTTACCATATTATAAAAAAAAGCCGAGTGAGAAGATGATAACAGACGCTATGGACGTCCAAGATCAGTATTTCTTATGTTATTATAAAAATGGGTTGGAAAAGAAGTTTGACGATCCGAAAGGAAATCTTGCTGTGGTGGTCGTTCCAAACGAAGGTGATAAAATCGAGTTTTCTATCCGTTCTTTTAAAAATGAACAGAGAAAAGTTCTTAAGGAGAATCTAATATCTATAAACATCACTCAGGAAGAGGAGAATTTACCTACCAGGATGATAGAACATGATAAAATTGCCATCGAAACGTTCCTTTTTAATAAATTTGACGCCTTTATCGCGGGAGATAACTTGCTTCACAGCATAGAAAATTATGGTAAGAAAAAAGTTTCTAAGGCTTATTTGGTCGAAATAAAGTATTATGAAAACGATAAGGAAAAATGTGTGCAATTTCTTTGTAAAGATGATCCTTCCTCGGTTTTAGCTAACATTATAGTTGGAAGGAGCGAGAAAGATGAATAATGGGAAGATAAAGAGAATGTTGTCCATCGTCTACTTTATGATATTGTGTTTTTCTTTTACGCAGAAGTATCTGTATGTAGACTATGGAAATTTCACTAAAAGTTTTTATTTCTATAATTTTTTTGTCGTCTTGATAACTTTTGTAGGGGCGATATTTTATTTAAAAACAGAAATTTATTCCGAAAAACACCGAAATAATAAATTTGCTCTGTTAACTTTAATGACTTACCTAATCTTTGCTGTGTATGTATATTCGCATTTTGTCTTTTCTGACAGTTTATATGGAGAGAGTATCGTCGGCATAGGATTAGTACATTTTAGGTTAGGTGTATATGTTTATTATGCTTCATGTGCAATTCTTTTTATAAATACGTTTTTTGTAGAAATTCCTTATGAAAAGAAAAAAGCTAGTTCTCGAAAGATGATAAGAAACGCGGTCGACGTCTCAGATCAATACTTATTGTGCTATTATGAAGATGGGCTTGGCGATGAATTCGTAAGTCTAAGTGAAAACTTTTCTATTTTAATAATCAAGAAGGGTTCAAAAAAGATCGAATATTCGATAAGTGCAGAAAATAGCATAAGAAATAAAATTTTGGAGGATAAGATATTATCGATAGAAGTGACATGTATCCCTGGAGAGTTACCAAGATTTCTTAGAGAAGAGGAAAAAATATCCGTGTTGGCATTTCTATTTAAGAATATGGGTGCGTTCATTGCGAGTGATAAACTTTTAAAGAGAATAGACGATTATGGATCTAGGAAAGTTGAAAATGCTTATAAGATAAAAATCGATTACTTAGGTGATAAAAATGAAAGATTGAACGTGAGTTTTTTAGCGAAAGATGATCCTATTGAGCTATTAAAAAATATTAATTGTAAAAAAAGTGTGCTATAATTAGCTATATAAGAAAGTAGATGGTTTTGTGGAAGGATTATTGTATGTCGTGTTTATAGTTGTGGCGGTTTTGGTCATATATGGCCTGTTCGTGTATAATAAGCTTGTCAAACTGGATAATTTAGTGAAAGAAGCTTTTTCGACTATGGATGTGTATTTGAAGAAGAGGTGGGATTTGGTACCTAATATCGTCGAGGTAGTTAAGGAGTATTCTAAGTATGAGAAAGAGACTTTGGAAGAAGTAGTCAGGTTTCGGAATGAGAATTACGAAGAATTAGATGGTGAGAAGAAACTCCGTTTAAACAAAAAGATGGAATCTGGCATCGTAAAACTCATGGCTCTTTCAGAGAGTTATCCAGATTTAAAGGCTAGTAAGAATTACGTCGATCTCAGCAACGAGCTTTCTAAAATAGAAGAGGACATAGCGAATTCTCGCAAGTATTATAACGGAGCAGTAAGGATGATGAACGACAAAGTAGGGATGTTTCCTAGTAATATAATCGCTAAATTATGTGGATTTAAAGTTAAACAGATGTTCGAAATAGATGAGAGTTCGAGAGAGAGCGTCAATGTCGAACTTTAGGGAGGAAACCAATGAAAAGGGCATATAAAAGTATTTGTTTTATAATAGTGGCATTCGTATTATTTGTTCCAAGTTTTGTATGGGCGGGGAGCGATGAATTCTTTTACTCTAACATAGAAGATGTGCAAAAGTTAAAAGTAGAGGATGTCGTTTTTGATGATATTAAATTTAAAGCTGTATCAGAATTTGCATTTAATCTAGAAGTTTCTATAAAAAATTATTCTGAGAAGGAGTGGGATTGTGAGTTAGTAATAAAGTTTTATGATGAGGATTTTGCTCTAATTCACTCGAACACGCAGAATGTGACACTTAAAAACGTCAAAAGTGACCTTTTAGTAATAAAACAACAGCTCGATAGTAGATATTCTAAATATCGAACTTCTGATATAAAGTATTATTCTGTATCGATCTCTACAGATGAAAAGGATTTTATTCCTAGTACAGTTGGTCAAGAGATTCCTAGCGAGACAGGAAGATATGACAGTTACGATTATTTAATAGATAAGTACGACATCGACGTTACGGTAAGCGACAAGAATGTCTTGAATATAAGGGAGACTATCGACGTCCATTTTAACGTCAGAAAACATGGTATTTATAGAGAGATACCTCTCGTTAATAACGTTAAACGTAACGATGGTTCTTCGAGCAAGATTATAGCTAAAATAAGCGATATAAAGGTAAATTCTCCGATGAATTTAGGATATCGAAACGGCTATAGGATCATTAAAATCGGTTCTTCAGATAAGTTGCTTACAGGGGATCAACAGTATGTTATCAATTATAAGTACGACCTAGGAAAAGATAAAAATGTAGGGTTTGATGAATTGTATTTTAATTTGGTAGGAACGGAATGGAAGGATACTGTAATCGGTGGTATAACATTTACCATAAAAATGCCTGAAATGTTCGATAAAACAAAGTTGGGCTTTACTCACGGAAAGATGGGATCGCAGGATTCAAGTTATATTCTTTATGCAGTAGATGGAAACGTTATATCTGGCAATTATCATGGCATTTTAGGTCCTATGGAAGGATTAACTATGCGACTTCAACTAGACGACGGTTATTTTAAAAATGTAAGTTCACAGTTTACGCTTTATCCGATCTTTATGATAATAGTTCCACTTATATGTTTTGTCTTTTCGATAGTTTTATGGTCTAGATATGGTAAAGATGCTCCTGTCGTCGAGACTGTAGAGTTTTATCCTCCTCAAGGGTTGAATAGTCTCGAATTGGGTTATATTTATAAAGGACGTGCTGACAATAAGGATGCCGTGTCTTTACTCGTCTATTTGGCTAGTAGGGGATATATTAAGATCGTAGAAACAGAAGATCAAAAATTTATCCAAAAGAATAAAAGTTTTAAAATATTGAAGATTCGAGATTACGATGGGAGTGATGCGAACGAGAGAATTTTCTTGGAGGGCTTGTTTGCTTCTAAAGAAACTTATAAGAAGAGTGATAATTTTTCTACTAACGGTATGAATGTGATGTTGCCAGATGGCGAGGATTGTGGTGTGGTCTCTGTTACGGCTGCCGATCTTTATGACAATTTTTATAGAACTATTAGCCGAATTTTGAAAAACGTGAATAATAAAGAGAATAAATTTAAGTATTTTGAAAGATCTGCGTCGAATAAAGCTCGATTAGTAGCTTTATTGTTATTGTTGACTTTTTCTACAATATTATTTGTGCCTAGTTTCGAGTATGGTGGTATAGAATGTGTATTGCAAAGTTTTTTAAACTATATTTCGCTCTTTTGTGCTATGCTTTTCTTGGTATTGCCCCTTCCTAAAATTGCTAGTTTGTTTGGTTTTTGTATGTTTGCTTTCTCAAGTTTTGTTTCTGCAGTAGCGATGTCCCCTTGGTTATATGCTGTGATGAACGAAGAGTTATATGTTGTAGCATTGATAATAGGAGTTTCTTGCATTTTAGGAGTCTTGATTTGCTATAGTGTCATGCCAAAGAGAACGGCAGTTGGAACAGAGCTTTTGGGAAAAGTTAGAGGTTTTAGAAGATTTTTAGAAACTGCTAAAAAGGAGAATTTAGAAGCACTTGTAATGCAGAATCCGATGTATTTTTATGATATTCTGCCTTATACTTATGTACTAGGTGTTTCTAATAAATGGATTAAAAAGTTTGAAGCTATCGGTTTAGTAGCGCCTAATTGGTATGATAGTCCAGATGGCTTTGATCCTATGAGATTTGAGTCTTTTGTGAATACTACTATGTCTTCTGTAAGTAGTTCGGTGTCATCATCTAGTTCTTCTTCTGAGTTTTCTGGAGGTGGGAGCGCAGGTGGAGGATCCGGAGGTGGCGGCGGAGGATCATGGTAAGAGCAAAAACTGTTAAAAATGGAGTAGATGATATTCCATTTTTTTGTTGTAAAGTTCAAAAAATTATTGAAATTTCTTGAATAGTTTGGTATGATTTATTTACATGCAGGTGTAGTACAGCGGTTAGTATGCGGCCTTGCCAAGGCTGAGACGGCGGTTCGATTCCGCTCACTTGCTCCATAGTGAAATCTGCTCGAACTTTTCGAGCATTAGATAAATAACTAATTCAAATTTTGGATTAGTTTTTTTGTGTTTTAAGAACTAATTCCTTCAAAGAAAGGATTGAACTATGGTTAATATTATTAAAGAAGAAATACCTATTGAACAAGAGTTAAAGAAGAAAATTGAGTTTATTTGTGAGTTTGCTAAAACAACACCTACTATTATTAATGGTAATATTAGAAAGATTGATAAAACAAACTTAACATATATCGAACCTAATAGAATTATTATAAAAGATACAACATTTCTAATATTCAACTATTCTAACGAAATATTTATTGAAAACTTATCTAATAAGATAAAACTATCAGAACTCGAAGATTATTTGAAAAATCGCCTTTAAATAGGCAAAAAATGGTAATTATGCCTTGACTTTATATCAAAAGTATCTATAATAAATAACCAATAAAAGAAGTTTTATGTTTTTGAGGGGTTAATGTAAAACAAAATAAATTTAACATAATGAAACTTTAGAGGTGTCAAGGACATAAAACCAATTAAAAATGTCTTTGTCGCCTCTTTTTTGATGAAGAATAAGAAAGGATTAAATTTTATGAATGAAGAAAAGAAAATTGCAGGAATCTATATAAGAGTCAGCACAGAAGATCAGGCTCGTGAGGGTTTTAGTTTGCCAGAGCAAGAGAAAAGACTTCGTGCTATGTGTGAATATAAAAATTATGAAATATATAAAATCTATAAAGATGCTGGGATAAGTGCGAAAACTGGTAATCACAGACCAGCATTTGAAGAATTATTACAAGATATTAGAGATAAAAAATGTAATACCATTGTTGTTTTAAAATTAGATAGATTAACAAGAAGTGTTTATGATATGGAAGGTATTATGAAGTTTCTTGATGAAAATAATGCTTATCTTGATTGTGCCAATGAAGAAATTAATACAACTAATTCTAGTGGTAAAATGGTCGCAAGACTTCTTACAACAGTTTCACAAAACGAAATTGAAAGAACAAGTGAAAGAACTAAATTTGGACTTGCTGGAGCAATTCGTTCTGGGCATATTCCAGCACGAGCACCTTTAGGTTATAAACATATAGATAAAAAATTAGTTCCAGATCCACTTACTAAAGATATTGTTATAAGAATATATAATTTATATTTTGAGGGTAAATCATATTTTAATATTGCTACTATATTTAATGAAGAAAAAGTATTAGATAAAACAAATTGGAAAGATACTACAATACTTAGAATTATTGCAAATGAAGTCTATAAAGGCGATTATGTGCATGGAAAAAGAACTAAACATCCTACTTATTATGAAAATGTTGTTGAACCATTAATAAGTAAAGAAATGTGGGAAAATTGCCAAGTTCAAAAAAAGAAAAATCAAAAGAATTATATGAGGACACAAACTTATATTTTTTTACAAAAATTAAGATGTCCTAAATGTGAAAGAATACTTGCAGGTGGTGCTTCTCATAAGATAAAAGCAGATAAATGGTATTTCTATTATAGATGTGAAAATTGTAAAAATAATATACACGAAACTAAAATTGAAGAACATATTAAAACATTACTCGCTGATATTTTAGAATATGATAATGTTGTTAACGAGTTTTTCTTGCCAGTATTGAAATCAAAAATCAATAATCCGAAAGAAGAATACGAGAAAGAATTAAAGAACTTAAATAATAAAAAGGAAAGAATTAGAAAAGCATATATAGATGAGTTATTTACTGAAAATGAATTTAAGGAAGAAACTAAAATAATTGAAAATCAAATCGAATTAATCAACTCTAAACTTTTAGAAAACTCACAAGCAGAACAATTAAACTTTACTACCAAAGATATATTACTAAAACGAGATATGGACTTCATAAATAAAGTAAAACTCCCTATTTCCTATTATGCTTTTAATGAAAATTGGAACTTACTTGATAGAGAAATCAAAGCAGATATAGTTATGAGATATATTGATGATATAGAATTAGAAATGAAAGATAACAAATATGAAATAAAACAAATTAATTTTAGAAGTACCTTTTATAGTGATTTTGAAGAATTATATAAGCAAGGTTATATTGATAAGAAAAGACCACTTACTTATAACTTTAATGGTATATGTACTGATACGATTGTTAGATATAGCGAATACTTACCAATTAAAGAAGTTATGCAACATCTATGTAGATTAAACGAATATTACGAAGTTAATTTTTATAAAGGTACACTTTATAAAGAAACAGAAAAATTAGATATGTTCCCACTTCAAAAAAATGAAGTACCAATTAGAATATTCTCATTACAAGAAAATAATAATGGTGATAAAGATTATGTATCAATGGGAATGTTTGCTACAAAAAATAATCCTAATGATATAAAAGTTAACATTAAAGATGTGTTTGAAACAATACCAGATAATATTGAAGAAGATTTTTGTTAACTTTTTCTAAAAAAGTTATAACAATCGTGGCAAGTTTTGTCAGCTGTGCTGATGAAATTGGCGATAGATTGTTTAAATACAATTATGAAAGAATTGCTTACGATAGTTTGCAATTACTTGAATAAATTTCAAAGATAAAATAATAAGCAGTGCTTACTATTTTATCAGGAGTCTTGTGTAGTTTTATTTCATTACGAAGTTTTGAAATATTACGAAATAAGACAGGTGGATTCTAAGGTTGCCTAAACCTTAGCCCCCAGATTTTGATGCTTGCGTCAAAATCTATAGGGGGTTAGAGATTTTGACAAACCAAAATTACCCTACTATAAATAGTAGGTCTCTGCTTTAAAGGGGGAATATAGAAATATGGAAGAATTATCTTATTCATTACATTTAAGTAATGATAAAAATAAATCAAAAAAAGCAAGAAGAAGTGTAAAAAATACTGAAACTGGAACTACTTCTTTATCTAATAATGCTATCCAAAATCATCAACAGTTATCAAAAGTTGATAAACATAATTTAAGAAAATATGATGAAGAACAAGAATTAATTTGTACGATTAAAGGTACTTCTTCTATTGTTGAAGATGCTAAAAATTTGTATATAGATTTATTTGAAGATGCAAGAATAAAATACAATGAAAAGCAAACAAGAAATGATAGAAAAATAGAAAATTATTTTAATCATATCTCTAATGATAATAAAAGAGATCTTGCTTGTGAGATTATTATTGAACTTGGAGATATGGACTTTTGGACAGATAAAGATGATAAATTTAAGAAGAAAATGACAGAAGTTTTTAAAGAGCAAATACTAGATTTAGAAGAAATTGTACCTAACTTTAAAATAGCAAATGCAACTATACACTATGATGAATTTAGTCCACATTTACATATCGTTGGTGTACCATTTAAAGATGGTATGAAAAATGGTATGGAAAAACAAGTTGGGAAAAGTGATGTATTTAATAAAATTAGTTTAACCAATATTCAAGATAAAATGAGAGAATATTGTATTAACTCTTTCAATAGAATTTATCATTTAAACTACACTCTTAAAGCAAAAGAAGAAGGAAGAAATGTTGATATAAATGTGGCAAATATGAATGAATATAAAAAGTTTAAACGAGAACAAGAAAAGTATAAAAAACAACTTAAAGAATTAAATAATAAAGCAGATGAATTGCAAAATAAATCTAATGAAATAAATGATATTATTAATAATCTAAAACCTGCAATTATGAATAAAAACAACTACTCTATTTCAAGTGATGAGGTAGATAAAATCAAAAAATATTTAGAACAAACTAATGATACTACTTCTAATTTAAGAGATACTAATGATATAAATATAGTCTTACAAAAGTATGAAGATGATTTAAGAGAACATTCTAACGAAGTTAGGAATTTGAAAAAGAAAATAAAAACTCGTGATGATAGAATTGAAGAATTGGAATATGATT
>CASRZA010000029.1 GCA_949439935.1 uncultured Bacilli bacterium | reverse complement strand
GTAAAATTAGAAGATGTGGATGAAATAACAGATATAAAAATAGACAGAAGAAAACTTAGTAACGAGCGAATATTGGACTTTATTATGAAAGTAAAAAATCCATATATATTTAAAGTGAATGGGAAATTAGTTAGAATAAGATTTTCAGAAAACAGCAATTTAACTGCAGATGATTGTCTTACAAATGTATTGAAAAATTTATATAGATAGGAGAAATTAAAATGATTTATTTTTTAAGACATGGAAGTACAGATTGGAATGAAAATTTAAATAGTGAAGGAAAAAAAGATCCAAAATGTCAAGGACGATGTGACTTACATTTGAATGATAAAGGCAAAAAACAGGCTTTAGAGGCAAAAGAATATTTAAAGGCTATTAAATTTGATAAAATTATTTGTAGTCCTTTGATTAGAACAAAAGAAACTTTATCTATTGCATATGATGGCACTGCACCAATAATATATGATAATAGAATTATAGAACGAGATTTTGGAGAATTTGAGGGATTAACTCGTTCTCAGTTCGACTTTAATAGTTTTTGGAATATTTATAGTAATCAAAATTTTAATAAGGCAGAGAGTATCCTAGAAGTTCAAAATAGAGTATTCAATTTGTTAGATGAATTACGAGATAATCCAAATGAAAATGTTTTAATAGTTGCACATGGTGGTGTTGGATTAGTTTTAATGAGTTATTTTGAAGGAGTACCAGAAGATGGAGATTATTTAAATTTTGAATTAGGAACTGGTAAATTAAAAGAGTTTAGTTTCGAAAAAATATTAAAAAGATAATTATTTAGAGGAAGTGAAAAAGTTATGGAAAATAATCGACAAAATACGACAAATATAAACTGGTTGATTACGATTTATTTAAACTCCTTAGCAACGCCTTATAAATGCAGATATTCCAAGAATTTAGATCTTACACATTTTGGCTAAAAAGAAGCAAAAATTGCTAAAAAATCATAAAATCATAGCAAATTTAATGAATTTTATTATAGGAATTTAAAAGGTGATTACGACATTTAAACCCCTCAATAAAAAAGAAAGAAGGTGTTAATTTGAAGAATAAATTAGAGACGATATCAAATCTATTTGAAGATAAAGAAATAAGAAGTATTTGGGACAGTGAAAAAGAAGAGTATTATTTTTCAGTTGTAGATGTAATATCTGCTTTGACTGATAGTAACAATCCAAGAAATTATTGGAATATGTTAAAGAAAAGAATGAAAAAAGAAGAACAAAGTGAGTTGTCCACAAAATGTGTACAACTGAAAATGAAATCTAGAAAAGATGGAAAAAGTTATTCTACAGATACATTAAATACAAAAGGAATTTTAAGATTAATTGAATCAGTTCCTTCGCCTAAAGCTGAGCCATTTAAATTATGGATGGCTAGTTTAGGTAGTGAAAGAATTGATGAAGTATTTGATCCAGAAATTGCTATAAATCGTGCAGTCAATTATTATCGTAATAAAGGTTACTCTGATGAATGGATCAAGGCTAGACTAACGGGAATTGTAGACAGATTTAAACTTACAGATGTTTGGAAAGAAGGGGGCATCACCAAACCGATGGAATACGCTTTACTTACAAATGAAATCTATAAAGGTTGGTCCGGAATGAAAGCAAGCGAGTATAAATCATATAAAGGATTAAGAAAAGAATCACTTCGAGATAATATGACTGATATAGAAGTAGCACTTACAAACATAGGAGAAATAGCAACTCGAGATATTGCAAGACAAGAACACCCACAAGGACTAACAGAAAATTTGAAAGTTGCTAAAAGAGGTGGAGGTGTTGCAAAAGGTACAAGAGATTTATATGAAAAAGAAACAAATAAATCTGCATTATCTAAAGAAAATGCACTTAATTATCAATATGTTGATGAGCGACCAAAAATAGAAAGTACAATTAATGAGTAATAAAAAATTAAATTTGCACATTTAACAAAAATTATATTTAAATATATAATTAAGTTGGAGTGTGATTATATAATTAAATATAATATTGAAGAATTAAGAGAAAAATTAGAGGGTTGTAGAAATGTAAATCTTGATGATGTAAACTAGAAGATGTAGATGAATTAGCTTCTATAAAAATAGATAGAAGAAAGTCTAGTGAAGAAAGAATATTGGATTTTTTGACTAAAGTTAAAAATCCATATATATTTAAAGTGAATGGTAAGTTAGTTAGAATTAGATTCTCAGAAAACACAGAATTAACTGTAGAAGATTGTCTGACTATTGTATTAAAGAATTTATATAGATAACAAAGGAGGTAATTTATGACTAAAATAATTGTTGAGTTAGATACTTTTAAGTATGAAGATATGCAGATATTATTAGGTATCGATATCTTTTCACGTGAATTACATTTTTACGTTGAAAATAATAATGAAATTATTCCTGTCTCAGATGTAGTTAAGAATAGAATACTAACTAAAATAGCTGAATCTTCACAAAGTTTAAATGAAATTAAACAATTTATATACAATGTTGGTAAAAAGTATTTAGAAAATAATAATCTATACGGTTTTCCTAATTCAGTTCTGCAAAGAAATTTACAAAATTTATGTGTTGAGTATAGTGAATGTGATTTGCAAAAATCCTCTGCTTCTTATGAGGCATTTCATAATATTATGAATATTAAATTACCGCGAAAGTATTTAAATGTATCAAATGTAAATATGGAGTTAAGTTCGATTCTTATACAAATAATAGCTCATGAAATTGGACATTTGTCTGTTAGTGAAATCCAATTAGATGATTCAGGAAATGTTATTATTAGTACTGGTTTTTTACAAGCAAAAATCCCAATAAGCGAATCGCTAAGAACGACTGATGGAAATGTATATTATAGATTAGATAATAGTAAAAAGATCCAAGAGAATGAAGGTCGAGGATTAGAAGAATTATGTAATGCGTTAGAAACTGATAAAGTAACTAATAATGCTTTATCTCCAAATTTTGCACATAAACTTAATAGAATTACGGAAGGAAAATTACTTAGTGCAAGACGAAAACATTCGTTAGAAGAATATTATAATGTTATGCAAAGTATAATTCCATCTTATGATAGAGCACAATTACTATTAATAGGTCTCAAATGCTACTATGAAGCCATTAATGGAAATGACAAAGAATTGGTAAATCAGCTTAATAGTATGATAGAACAACTAATTGATGATTATGAAATACCTTTTTTATCATCAACCTCAAAAAAAGGAGTGAAATAAATGGAAAATCGACAAAATACGACAAATATAAACTGGTATCCAGGACACATGGAGAAAACTAAAAGAGAGTTAGAAAAACTTAGCCCGTTAATCGATTTTGTGCTAGAATTAGTGGACGCAAGAATTCCACGTTCATCTCGCGTGGTCGGCATAGAGAAAATAATAAAAAACAAACCGCGAATCTTAGTTATGACTAAAAAAGATCTATGTGATTTGGAGGAGACGAACAGGTGGGTAGAGTATTATAAAGAAAAGGGAGAAAATTCTGTGCTCATGGATCTCTACGACAAGAACGATTTCAAAGTACTGTTAAAGGAGATCGACAGTTTGTCTAAAGATATCAATGATCGAAGAGCTAAGAAGGGACTTAAGCCAAAAGTGATGAGAGGTTTAGTAATTGGAATACCAAACGTCGGGAAGAGCACGCTCATAAATAAACTCGCCGGTAAATCAGTCGCTGGTGTAGGTAATATTCCAGGGTTTACAAAAAGTTTGACTTGGCTCAAAGCAGGAAATACTTTGCTCTTGGATTCTCCAGGAATACTTTGGCCTAAATTTGAAGACGAAGAAGTAGCCTTGAATCTCGCTAGTATGAGTGCGATCAGAATCGAAGTATTACCTGTTGACGACATTGCAGTACACATTTTGAAAAAGCTCGACTCTTGTTATAGAGGGATATTAGAGAAGAGATTTGGTTTGAGTGAGCTTTTAGAAGATTTCGTCGAAAACTATGAAGTGATCGGAACTAAAATCGGAGCTCTATCTAAAGGAGGAGAAATAGATTACAATAAGGTGAGTCTCTTCATAATAAACGATATCAAACAGGAAAATATAAAAGGTATTACTTTTGATAGATTTGAAAGATAAGAAGCTATAGAATTTAAATTTCTATACTTTTTTTAAATTATATGATAGAATTCTTTCTAGATAGGGTCGATACGATATGGAAAAAAAGGGTTTTATTGCTACATCACTTATCTATTCTTTCTTTTTAGCTTTTATCGCCATATTATCAGCTTTTTTGAGCAATTATATCGCTGGGAAACTAATAATAGAAAATTTTAACTCTAAAGTAGCTGACGATTTAAGTAAGGGTGTTTATTCTGTCACAATATATTCTAAAAATTCTAATATTAGAAATGGCATGGCGATGACTAATTTACTTTCTGAAAGTCAATTTACAGATAGCTTTAAGACTTTTTGGACGACGAGCGGTTCGAATATCTTCTCTTCTGTATTTATGGGAGATACGACTCTCTTAAGAAATGGTGGTTCGTCATATCTTTATCAGAATATCTACCTAGCTAAGAATGATAAGTACTATTTTAAGTTAGATTATTCACAGTCGGGGAATGCAATCCTCTATAATAAATTCGAAAATACTACTCCTAAAGTGCAAACTCAATATACAGGGTCGGGTAAGTGGCTAAGTGGCTCAGCGACATACACTTCTTCTCAAAGCGGTTCTAAAAAATTCATATTAGGTCAATGTGCTTCTAGTTGTAATAGTTCCGTGTATTTTAGAAATGCGATGGTCGTAAATCTTACGGCAAGTTTTGGTGCTGGCTATGAACCCGATAAAGAGTGGTTGGATAAAAACATAAATTGGTTCGACGGCACTATAAATTATATAAAAACGAAAGATATAAAATATGGCGATTCAGTCGAATTTCAATTTCAACCTTATACAGGGTATGATAAAGATTCTATCATGTGTACGAGCGATTTAAACGAACCGGTATATGACTATACTTTAAAAAATGAAATCATCGACGGAACTCTTTATAAGACTTTTAAACTTTCTTCTGTGAAGAGCAACATAGTTTGCAACGTCAATTGGAGGACTTAATATGAAAAAGAAAGGATTCGTATTGATGGAGACGATCATAGTTATATCCGTCTTATGTGTCATTCTGATAACTCTGTTCGTCTCATTCAGCACAGTTTTGATAGCAGTCGAAAAGCGGACTGTTTATGACAATACAGAATATCTTTATAAAACTGCCTTGATAAGAGAATATCTCGAGTCGGTCTTGTCCGAAGCGATGTATGATACGTCAAGTTTTTACACAGTTTGTAGAAATAGTCAGACTTCTTCAAAGTGTCACAAAGGATACGCGACTGGAGTGTACCAAAACGATATATTTTATTTCTTGGGGGTCGAGTCGATATATATTACAGTTTGGAATGTTGCAAATATTACTCCAGAGCACATGTTGGGTTTTGAGGCGACGACACAAAAATATTTAACTAGTATCGATTCGCCAAACGAGCAAGGTTTCAGAATAGTCGTAATGTATAAAAATGAAAACGACGATTCGGAAGCTTTAAAATATCAATATGCTAGCTTAAGGTTTGGCAATAGAGGATGATGGAGGTAAACTGTCATGAAGAGAAAAAAAGGAGTAACATTGATGGAGATCATCGTCAGTCTCGTGTTAATTTCTGTCGTACTCATATTTTTGATGGTTCTTTTTGTAAGAGTTCGTGGAAACTACAAGTTTGGCAAGCTGAGTATCGATTATGAGGTAGCCGTCGGAAATATAATCAGAGCAGTTGGAAACGATATAGAGAATTATGGTTTACGTAGTGTAGAATGTGAAAACACTCAATGTGATGCTTTAGTGATGATCTATGACGATTTTAGATCTACGAAGCTGAATGATCGCATAAAAAAGGTGTTGAGAATCGTGTATGAAAACAACCTTTATTCAATAAGCTATGCCTATGAAGAAAAATATACAGGTGAGATCCAGGACGAAGAAAAATTTACAAAGGTCTATGTAACTTTGCCTCAAAGTGCAATTTTAAATACTTCCAAATACATTGTTCTAAAAGAGGTTCAGGATGTCTTAAAGATTAAGATTCCACTGTCTGATAATAATGGAACTGTATTCGATATAAACATATATGGAGTATATGAAAAATAAAAGAAAGCTGTGATATGATGAACAGGAGAAAAGGATTTACTTTAGTTGAACTTTTAGCTGCCATAGTCATTTTGGGCACTCTATTGGTCCTTATCGTACCGAATATTTTGAATGTCTCGGATAAATCCACACTTTCTCTACTCGAATCCAAAATAAGAACTCTCGTCGCGGTCGGAGAAAAGTATGGAAACGAAAGAATCAACGACTATCAAGGATGTCTAAATTCTCTCGACAGTGCAGAGTTAAAAGATCGCTGTACTGTAAGTTTGGAAAAGTTAGTTTTAGAAGGTTATATCGACGGAGATGACAAGGATGGCAAAGTGATCGATCCCACGACGAAGGAACCTTTGACCGGAAAGATTCTTTTGTGTTATGAACCTAGCGATGTTACGATATATGGCAAGTATGCTTCTAAAGATGACGAATACTTTTGTGAGCAAAAGACTGGAAGTAAAAGCCATACGTTAAATTTAAGTTCAAATAACGGGTCTGGTTATATAGGTGGAGATGATTTAGAAGTCAATATCATTTCGACAGGCACTTTTCAAGGAAAATTTTCTTGTTCTAGTAACAATACTAGGTATGCAACTTGTGAGATATCTGGTCGCTCTATGAAAATAAAAATTACAAATGATAGATCATTGTTATCGCCGAATCCAATAGATGTGGCCATCACAGTTACGGGACTTTATTCGGGAGGAAAGATAGAACAGACATATAATCTTAAAATCTTTTCTACAGATTTGCAAATCGTCGGAGAAAACAACGCTTGTATTAAAACTGGAACGGTGGTCTCGGATTATTTAAAGACGAAGAATGCAGGTGCTCTTTCAATAAAAATAGACAATATAAACGTGTTAGAAGCAGTGGCAAAGAATGGCGAACTCTTTATGGCAGCTAGATCTCAGACAGGTTTAGCCCGCGTAGAAATAACTGAAAATAATGGAAAATTAACCTCTGCTATCTCTAAGAGAATTTATAAGATGAACGTCGATGAAATCGAAGAATATGTTTTAGTAAATAAGGAGCAAGAAATCAATGTGGATCATGGTGGCGCAGGGACGATCACTATTAAATCGTCGAATCCTAGCGTTTTGAAGGTTCGCAAGGGTAATGGGACAGCAACGAGTTCCGTGACTCTGTCGAGCTCAGAGAAGTCTTTTAAAGTCGTTGCTGTCGGAAAAGGCACGGCTACTTTGACAGTAAAGGGTTCGTATTGTGGAGAAGAGTCGACGATTGTCTCGGTATCAAATTTGGCTCTCGGGGAGAATGAAGGAACGTTCTATGTCAATGGAAGTTCACGAGACATATCGATCGGTATCGAGGATACTTCTAATTTGGAGTGCCGTTCTAGTAATACATCTGTCGCAGATTGCAGAATACATTCCTCTATACTGACGGTGACTCCACACAACGCAGGAAAAGCAGTCATATCTGTCTTTAAAAACGACGGAAGCGGAGGTTATGGAGAGTACACTGCTTATGTGAATTCGACTACTTTGCAGATCGTAGATGGAAGCAATAATCAGGTAACTTCCGTCTGTCACGAAATGGGCGACAGAGTTCAAACTTATACAATAAGAGGTCAAAACTTGGGTCGAATAACTGCCGAAGCTTTAGAAAGCGGTTGGTATTTAGCAGATGTCTCAGTCGCTGGTACGAGTATTTCGATACGAAATAGATATGTGACAGAGAGTTCTCCACCTTTTACAGTGGGTTATAATGCGGGAAATGCCACTATCCTAGTTCAGGAGAGCAATGGATATTCTAGAGCAACTTTAGATTATAGGTTCTTCCAGTTAGATTTTTCTAAGACTTCGTCTAGTATTAGGGTAGGAAGTTCGACTAGTTTCAATGTTACTGCTAAGGGTGCTGGAACTCTCACTATTACCAATAGTGATCGAACAGTCGTCGACGTCAGTTCTTCTTTAAATACTTCTGGTGGAGTCGTAAATATATCCGCTAAAAAGGCTGGAACTGCAACGATAACTGTAAGAGGCTCTACATGTGGAGTAAAGACGTTTATAGTGACTGTAACTCCGATTACCAGAACGGCAAGTTTTGTTGCAGGATACGGAATAAGTAAAGTAACTCCGACGACTCGATCTTGTGAGATTCGTGAAGTTGGTCAAACGAGTTGTACTGTAACTTTACCAGCTCGCTCGCTCGTGACTCCAAAAAGCGGATTCGTAGCAGTGGGAATGGGAAATAATTCTACGACAGTTAGTTACCAATTTGGAAGTAGCGTCGCGCTTACTAGCAACAAGACATTCTATGCCATAGGGCAAGAGGTTTCATCTTCGAAATCGGTGGCTATGTTGGCCGGAGCTACTCTCATATTCTATGGAGCTCACATGACGTGACGTTTTAGGCTCTTTTCTAGAGTGTGTATTATTCGATTGATTTTTAAAAGTTGATGTGTTAGTATTTATTATAGAGAGGTTATGCGAAATATGAAAAAAGAAAAAAGAAGTGGGTTTACTTTAGTTGAAATAATAATAGTCATAGGATTGTTGGCGGTGATAGCAGGTATTTTTGCTTTAAACTTAGTTAAAAATCTCGACAATCAGAAAGTAGAAGAAAATAAGAACGTTGCTACCCAAATAATTTCGGCAGCGAACGTCTATGTATCGGTCAATCCCGATAAAGTCGAAAATCTTTATAACGGTTTCGGCTATGTAGATATACCAGTTGGAGAGCTTAGGGATGCAGGGCTATTGAGCGAAGAACTTAAAGATTCGGAGACTGGCGAGAGAATTCCCGATGACGAAAAGGTCAGGGTTAAACTGGATGTCGGAGACAAGGTAGACGTCATCTATCCGATTCCAGAAGACGAAGAGGACATGAATTCATGGCAGTTGGTAGCGGATGATATAGAAATAGAATACGACAAAAATAATAGTACGGCTTCTTGGTGTGCTGCAAATGAGTATAAAGGGCTCGGAAATAAGACTGGAATAAAACTGTCGTTTCTGAATAACAGAACTGGTGCTTGGTATACTGGACAATATAAAAAGGGCATCAATATCAAGGTAGAAAGTTGCAATGTCAATCCGCAGATAACTGGAACATATACGATCGTGTATAAATTTATAGATCCCTCTACAAACGTCGAGAGAACTAAAAATCGTAATGTCTATGTAAAAACTTCTAAAAATGATGTCGTATCGTTTGAAGCAGTAATAAATGACGGCAAAAAGGTCATAATGAATACTCCTGCAGATAACGTTCCGATATACATAATCGAGACGTATAAAGACGGATCTAAAAGTGCTAAATTGGAGTCTACAGTAGGAAAGATGGAAAGAGCAATTCAGTACTCTATAGAAAAGTTTTCGACTTCTAAACAAGGAGACTTTAAAAGTGTAGTAAAGTCTATCAAAGTCAATGCTGATGGTACTAAACCTTCACCAGTAGAAGCTCCTTACTCAGTTATAGGGAAAATAGTGGACATGGTCGATGATGGGTATAAAGATTGTGGTAAAACTTATGTAAAATATGCCGACCATATCTACAATATATATAATGTCGATAAGACATCGCGAACAGTCAAGATAATCTATACCGCGACAGATGTCAAGGCTCCTTATGGACAGCTAGGGCCTTGTACTAATAATTCTTGCTGTAACGGAGGACGGTATACTTACAATGGACTCGGACAAAGTACGAAAGGGTTGACGATGAAATCTATGGACGATACTTTAGAAGATTTTTATTCTTCGCACAGAGTTTCGAGCGAAATATTACAGAGTCAATCTACGCAATTTGGTGTTAAAAAAATAGCTTTATTAGATAAAGCGGAGTATGCTAACATAAGTGCAACATGTGGAAATCATAACAATATCGTAAACACGACTTTCTGGCTCTTAGATTCTCAATCGGCAAGTGGAGGTCCAGGAGCTTACAACAAGGGTAAAAATGCAGCATATGCTTATAACTATATCGTTAAAGAAGATGGCACAGTAGGTAAAGGTGGAGCTCGTAAATTTACGACACACGAGGGAGACTTTGGCTTAGGCAGTGTCACGACCGATAAATATGCTGTCAAACCGACATTGAAACTTTATGATCCAGAGATAACTGGTGGAATGGGTACACAGGCAAATCCATATATAATCAAGTTGAGGTAAATTATGAAAGATAAGAATAAGAAGGCAATTTATGGAGTAATTACATTATTAGTCTTGATAGTTTTAATAATAGTTGTATTTAGATTGAATGAAAAAGAGCTGAATGTTCCTACTGGAAGCAATAACGTCATAACCACTTTGATGGGTGCAAATCAATCGGAAATAGATGAAAAAATAAAGACTGATTTGGAAAAGAATCAGTATTCGTTGAACGATGCTAAAATATATCTTAATCCGTATGACGCTAGCCCTTTGAGTGCGCTCATCGTTTTTAAAACGACTGCTTCGACAGCTGGAAAAGTGGTCGTCAAGGGTAAACACGGAGACGACATTACCATGAACTTTGAAAAAGGGACATACCATTACGTTCCGGTCTATGCACTATATATAGATTATCAAAATGAAGTTACTATCGAGCTCGATACAGGTGAGTCTAAGACTTTTACTATAAAGACTAACAAATTGGATGAGGTTCCTAAGATAACTAAAAACTTGTCACTCGAGAAAGATTTGGGTGAAGAACTTTATTTCGTCTCTTCTCCTTTCGATATGACATCTTATGCCTTTGACAAATACGGAGAAATAAGATGGTTGACTGGAGAACTATATTATCACAATATCGAATTCATGCCGAATGGTCACATGTTGATCGGTACTGAAGAAATCAACAGTGCTGGGCTCGCTTCTAAGATAATCGAGATCGACTTTTTGGGTAGAATATACGAGGAGTATAATGTAGAAGAAGGTTATTTAAATTCTTTCCTATTGAAGGAAGATGGAAATATAATAGTGGCTTCTAAAAAAGAAGGTAGAGAAACTTATTCTGATTATATCGTCGAGATCGACAAAAATACAGGCAAGATAATTAAGAACTGGGATGTATACGCTATCTTCGATTCGATAGATCCGAATTATACTGCCGGTTTAGATGCAGGTTACTTCTATAATTCGGGTATATATCTAGATAGTAAGAACGACGATCTTCTCCTGACATATTGGGGTGGAGAATTTGTATTAAATTTAAGTTATAACGAAGGAACTATAAAATGGCTATTTTCAGATCCTGCAAATTTTTCGCCATCGTTTAAAGGCGTACTTTTAGAGGCAGATGAAGATTTCTTATATCCTAAAGCTATGCATTCTGCTTCTTTGGAAGGAAATTCTTTAAGAGTTTTCGACAACGGGTATAGCACTATAAAAGCGGACGAGGTCACAAGTCATCAAAAAGGACTCTATTCTAGAGCGATGAAGTATTCTATTGACGGAAAAAAGATTATTCAAGTAGGATCTATAGATGAAAATAAGACACTTTTCAGCTACGCTTTAGGCGACTATAAAAAAGTCGATGATGGAGAACTCATACTTTTTGGGCGTGAACTTAAGAATATAGATTATAACAGCGAAAATAATATAAGCGACTACAACAATTTGGTATCTCGCGTCATAGAGTATTCTAACGATCAAAAAGTTTTAGACATAGAATTGGGAAATGCAACTTTGACAGTAGACAAAGTATCTTTACGAGAAGGTTCATCTTTCAGCTTCGAACCTTTAAAGTCGCATACGTCAATTTTGCCGTCTCCAAAAGAGCCTATTACGGATGGAATCTTGAAAGCTATTAATTCGTCTAATTACAACGAATTATACAAGGTAGGCTTTTCAAAAAATATAATCGAGTGCAATATACTTTTTATGAGAGACGATGAAGCTAAGTTGATCCTCGTCGACGGAGACAAGAACGGTGCTGTCTATACTTTAAAAGAGCGCGGAATAAAAGAAACAAGAAAAATCGTCACAGATTTACCTTCAGGAAAATATCAGATATTCATCTTAGAAAACGACAAGATGTATAATATCGATAGTTATCTAGAAATAAAATAATATTGCTAAACAGTCTATAAATTTGTAGGCTGTTTATTATTAGAAAAAAAATAATTAACCTCTTTTAAAAATTCAAAAAATGAATTATAATTAATACGGTTTATTTAGAAAAGGTTAAGCACGTTAGATCAGCGAGGTGTTTGTCAGTGCAAGATAACGACTTATTGAAATACGAGAAGGAATTATACGATGAAAATATTACTTTAATAGCGGGCGTCGACGAGGTGGGAAGAGGTCCTCTTTATGGTCCAGTGGTAACTGCTGCAGTCATATTGCCTAAGGGGTACAATTTAGAGGGGCTAACTGACTCGAAAAAGTTGACTGCTAAGAAGCGAGATCTTTATTACGATATAATCGAGCGCGACGCAGTAGCTATCAGAATCGGTATAAGATCTCCTAAACGGATAGACGAAGTGAACATCTATGAGGCTACTAAAGAAGCGATGTACGATGCGATCGAGGGCTTAGATCCTGCTCCAGAACACGTGCTTATCGATGCGATGAAGTTAGAGGACCTTAAAATACCTTCGACGAGCATAATAAAAGGCGACGCGAAGAGTCAGTCGATCGCGGCTGCCAGTGTCATCGCAAAAGTTACGAGAGATCGAATGATGGAAGATGAAGCTAAACGATATCCGGAGTATGGGTTTGATCGTCACAAAGGTTATCCGACTAAAGCCCACATAGAAGCAGTAAAAAAATATGGCGTTTTAGAGGAATATAGAAAAACTTTTGAGCCGATAAAAAGTATATTAAATAGGAGTGAAGTAAATGAGCAAGAAAAAGAATCACAAGAACAAATACAATTACAAATTTAATAATAAGCAAGTCAGCGAAGAAAAAACCGAACAACTAGAGATATTCAGTTTAGATAACACAGCTGAAAATCCCGTCGTAGCGGACGCAAAGGTCGTCAGTAGTGGCGATGTCTCTTCTATTAAGCCTAAAAAAGAAAAGCTTAGTAAATACGAGAAGAGAAAGCAGAGAGAGAAAAAACATGAAGCACTTTTAAATATGCGTGGCATACCAAAATTTTGGTCGGTGTTAATTTTTGAAACTTTCTATATTTTCTTAGTAGAAATCGTAATGAAGCTGATAATAGAGAATTTCGTGTTCGATTATTCTCTTTTGAGAATTTTCTTAAGTTCGGCGATCCTTTCTTTAGTCATGACAGTAGTTTCTGTCAATATGCCTTTAAAAATTAGAAGAGGAATATTGATCGCATTCAACTTCTTCATAGTGTTATATGCTTGGCTTCAGATAGGATTTTTAAATTATATAGGTGCATTCATGTCACTTGGCAACGCATCTCAAGGTACAAAGATCGGGGAGTTTGTCGTCGATTTCTTAAGTTCTTATACTTTCTTAAGATGTACTATCTGGGTTCCATTTATAGTATCTTTAGGCTATTTTTGGGGAGAGAGGTATATCACTAAAGACGGATTTGAAAAAAAGTTGGAATTTAAATGGTTCGTATACGATGCAGCTTTGATAGTTTATTTAGCACTTTTATGTTTTGGGTATTATATCACTTTAGAAGTCGACTTTATGCAAGGAAAATTCCAGACAGTATCTAATAAAGCTCTGTTTAAATATCCTTCTAATCCTGCGCTCACAGTTAAAAACTTCGGTACA
Source organism: uncultured Bacilli bacterium (assembly GCA_949439935.1). Classification (GTDB taxonomy): domain Bacteria; phylum Bacillota_I; class Bacilli_A; order RF39; family UBA660; genus RUG11867. The sequence continues at coordinate 3,638 of CASRZA010000029.1, read as the reverse complement.
ACTATGTTCTTCTTTTTGGACGTTAAGGGAATGATCGTGGGTGAACAGGATATGCCATCATATGGATCGAGTGGCGTAGATAGACCTGATGCTCCCGTCACCAACTTGACTAGGAAGATAGACGATGAAGCTTGGGAAGAACTCATGAAGATCGAAGATGATAAGAACTTCGTCACTTTGAACAACTATTTTATAAATCGAACTATCTCTGACAAAAACGATTATACTGGTAAGTTTAAAAATAAAAATTTAATAATGATAATGTTGGAAAGTGTCGGTGAAGCGGTCTTTCACGATGAATATAAAGAGTTTTTTCCTACTCTCAACAAACTATATCATGAGGGAATAACTGCCGAGAATAATTATAGTCCTAGAAACAATTGTTCGACTGGCGAGTCAGAATTCACGAGTGTCACGAGTCTTTACACAATAGAGACGACTTGTACAGTGAATACATATAAGAAAAACGAATATAAACAAGCACTTTTGTACATGTTAAGAAATAATGGGTATTATACGAGTGCATATCACGACTGGGACGATCAATATTATGCTAGAAGCGTCTTTGAAACTAAACTTGGAAGCTATAGATATTATGATATAGATGATTTAAAGATGAAGGCCGGTTCGAGTTATGGCAGTTGGCCTAGCGACGTCGAATTCTTCGAAAAAGCCATACCTAACTTTATCGACCAAGGTAGGTTTGCTAGTTATCTCGTGACAGTTAGTTCACACATGCCTTATAAATACTCGAGTCCAACTGGTCAAGAATATTTCAGCATGTTTAAAGATACAGGCCTTTCGACACATGTGAAACGTTATTTGAGTAAAATTAAGTATGTCGATTTAGCTTTAGAATATCTTTTAAAAACTTTAGAAGAAAGTGGTAAATTAGACGATACAGTCATAGTGTTATTTGGAGATCATTATCCTTATGGTCTATCCGACAAAGACTACGCCGCTTTAGCACCGTACGATACGGAACCTAATCAAGAGGTTGACCGAACTCCATTTATCATCTATAATAGTGAAACAGAGCCGGAGAAAATCGAAAAATATACGACGCCTCTCGACTATGCTCCGACACTCCTAAACTTGTTCGGTATAGATTTTGATCCGAGATATTATATGGGACACGACATATACAGCGATTATACCGATTATGTCGTATATGCCGATAATAGTTGGCAAAATGCAAGTGGGTTCTACAATGCTTCTAAGGGCGAATTCATTCCTACAGAAGGCGCAGACGTTTTAACGGATGAGGATATCATGAGGATCAATACAGAAGTCAACGACATGAGAAATATGAGTGGGCTCGCTATTAAGAAAAATTACTTTAATTATCTTTTCAAATTTTTCGAGGAGTATCAAGAATTGAAGATTAAGAAGGAAGAAGAAGAGAAGAACGACAGAGTAAAAGATTTACAAGAAACAGAAGACGAAACCAAGGAGGAATAATATGAAAAAAATAGTTATCGTCGAGTCTCCAAGCAAGACTAAGACGATCAGTAAGTATTTAGGCAGTGATTATGAGGTCCTATCGAGCAAAGGTCACATAAGAGACTTAGCGACAAGTGGGAAATTCGGTTTAGGAATAGACGTAGACGATAACTTTAAACCAAACTATATTCCTCTTAAAGATAAGAAGAAGACTATAACAGAGTTAAAAAAAGCATCTAAAGATGCTGAAGTATTTTTAGCAAGCGATCCAGACCGCGAAGGAGAGGCTATCAGTTGGCATCTCTTAGACGAGTTGGAACTATCTAATTATAAACGGGTAGTCTTCAACGAAATTACGAAGCCCGCCTTATTGGACGCCTTCGAACACCCTAGAGAGATCGATATGGATTTAGTTAAGTCTCAAGAGACGAGAAGGATGCTAGATCGCATCATCGGTTTTAGACTCAGTAAGTTAATGCAGTCTAAGACAGATGGTAAAAGTGCTGGGCGTGTGCAGTCAGTAGCGTTGAAGTTGATAGTCGATCGCGAAAGAGAGATATTAGCTTTTAAAGAAGAAGAATACTGGACTATCAAAGGTGTATTCCCGGATTTTGAAGCTGAGCTAGATAAGTATGAAGGAAAAGATGTCACTATTCCTTCGAAAGTCGAAACAGACAAGATAATCGATTCTCTATCTAAGACTTTCAACATAGAATCGGTTACCAGTAAGATCAAAAATAAGAAGGGCGTAATGCCTTTCACGACTTCTACTCTACAACAAGCGTGTATCAACATACTGAACTACGGTTCTTCTAAGACGATGAAGATCGCTCAAAAACTCTACGAAGGTGTAGATTTGGGCAACGAAACAGTCGGTTTGATCTCTTATATGAGAACGGACTCGACGAGATTATCAAACGTATTCGTCGCAGAGACGATGGAATATATCGAAAAGAACTACGGCAAAGAGTATGTCGGAAATGTCAAGGTTAACAAGAAGAAAGAAAACGTGCAAGATGCTCACGAGGCTATTAGACCTACGAGTATCATGCGAACTCCCGAAAGTGTCAAGAAGTTTTTAACTCAAGAAGAGTACAGAGTTTATAGCATCATATATGCGAGAGCTTTGGCATCTTTGATGAGCGATGCGAAAGCTAATGGAACGACGATCGTCCTCGAAAATAACGGTTATACTTTTAAGGCTACTGGTTCAGTAATAGTTTTCGACGGTTATTTGAAAGTATACGGTATCTACACTAAGAACGAAGATGTCGTCTTGCCAGATCTGTCTCAATATAAATCGAAGGTCGTCATCTCGGACGACATAGTAGGTGAACAACATTTCACAAAACCTGCTCCTAGATATACTGAGGCTAGTTTGATCAAAGAGATGGAATCTTTAGGAATCGGAAGACCTAGTACCTACGCTAAGACTATGGATACCTTGAAGATGAGAAATTATTGCACTTTGGAAGATAAAAAGTTCGTTCCTACGGAAATAGGTTTCGAGATAACAGATAAGTTGCAAGAGTGTTTCAGCGATATCATAAATGTCAAATACACGGCAGACATGGAGACGGATCTGGACTCTGTCGCCGAAGCTAAGTTCGACCATATAAAACTTTTATCAGATTTTTATAATAAGTTTGAACCCCTAGTCGAGAAAGCTTTTGAGACGATGGAGAAGAAAGCTCCAGTCGAGACAGGTGAAGATTGTCCAGAATGTGGAAATCCTTTAGTCATAAGGAAAGGTCGCTATGGAGAGTTCGTCGCTTGCTCTAATTATCCTGAATGTAAATACATCAAACCTACTGAAAGAGAAGCGTTCGCAGCTTGTCCTAAATGTGACGTCGGAGAGATCGTAGCTAAGAAGACGAAGAAGGGCAAAGTTTTCTATGGATGTTCAAATTATCCTGATTGTAATTATGCTCTGTGGGATGAACCTACGGGAGAAAAATGTGAAGCCTGTGGTCTGTTATTAGTCAAAAAAGGGAATAGAGTTTATTGTCCGAACTGTACGAGTAAGAAGAAAGAAGAAGAGAAGTAAACTCTTAGAAAAGATAACGGTGTAATTATCAAAGTTTTATAAAATCGCCAAGGCGATTTTTTCTATCTTTTTATAGGTACTTATGATAAAACTTAACTAGAAAGAGGGTATAATCATATGAAAAAGATACCTTATGGAATAATAAATT
>CASRZA010000028.1 GCA_949439935.1 uncultured Bacilli bacterium | reverse complement strand
CCGTTGTAATAAGTACATTTTAATATCCAATAGTATCTATCATAATCATAGTTTTTGCCATAATGACCATTCCATAGATTAGGCTTGTAGTTTTTAAAACAGATAAGAATTTTATTTTTGTTCTTAATTGTAAGGGGTTCATTTTCTTTAATGGATATCCAATTGATTCTTAAAGAATATTTTTTATTCTCTTTATCATTAAAATCTAGGATATATCTATAATAGTTATTGTTAATGCAAATGATAAAGTTAATGATTGATATATCAACTGTGTACATAACTTTTCTAGATTGAAAAGTATTTTTGCAATCTTTACAATACCGATTCGGTAAATGGCTCATTAATCGTTCACCATCAAAGTCATACTTTTCAAATCCCTTACGATAAGATTCATTTAATCCAATATCTTCTTGATTAATATAATTCTTTTTCGTTTTCTTTTCCCCTAAATATCCATAGGCAATATTAAATGTATTCTGGCTATTACAAAACGGACAATTAGCTTTTCCCATCTAATTCCTCCATTACTTGCAAGTTCTTAAACAAAAAAGCCTTTATTTATAAGTTCTCCCTATATGTCTTACATCGGCGCCATAATGGGAGAATTTTTGGTAAGCAAAAAAGGAATAGGCTATTTAATATTATACGGAACTCAAGTATTCAATTTAAATCTCGTCATAACAGGAATATTTATACTGATAATAATATCTTTCTTGCTATATAAAATGATAGACAAAATCGATAGACACTGTTCAAAATAAAAGACTTTTCGTTTAAGTCTTTTTAAATTTATCTTATCAAACTAATTACTTTCGATTTCGATTAAAAACTTATCAAAATCAGATTCAAATAATCTATCTTGTGTAATTCTATATTTTTCAAATTCGCTTAAAGCCTTATCGACTGCTATTTCATGTGATAACTTTCCTACATCTTTTAAAACGTCTAAATCATCTGCTAGTAAAAAATTATCAACACAACTTAATGAATTCAAAATCTATAATTCCATCTTTTTCACTGATTTCCTCTATCCTAAAGACATCAACCTGTTCTAGGATATACTTAAAATCATCGTTCTCTCGATATTGTAAATTATTATAATCTTTGTCTTGCCGACTTTTCCCAAAAAAAGCGATTGCCGGTCTATAATTCGTACCGATCGTATAGGTCAATATCTCCGCAATCATGCGAACCAAAGTCTCTTTACTATATTTTGGTTTAACTTCTACAGCATAATTTTGTTCATCTTCCTCATCGCGGACTATTAAATCTATCCCTCCACACGACTCGATCACAAACTCAGTTGGAACTTCGGCATCGACTATCGAAAATCTCTTTGAAACATTTCTATACTTTTGACTTAAATGACATATTGTACACTTTTCACAAGAATCTTTGTAATAAAACATACAACGACAAATCCTCTTTTCAGTATTTCGATCACTATCAGTTTCTTTAAAACCACAGCCATCGTGTACAGGGACATGCATTTGTTCTTTGATTTTAGAATCATCCAAAAAATACCTTGCAAAATCATTCTCCTCTATTGCCTTCTTTATCAAACTGGCAAGTTCATGAGCCATCTCTAGATAATTCGATCGATGATTTATCCGTCTGTCATCCTTGAACAGGACATTTTGCTTTCCTTTTTTTCCTATAAATAACATAATTATACTTCCACTTCTTCATTTTCTTCTACATCTATTACATTATCGACAATACTAAATAGCTTTTCACTATTCGTCGTGTGGATCCCTATCACCTTTGAAGGTTTTACAATTTCACACAATGCCTTGATAGTCTCTATATCCGCGTGACCAGATACATGTAGATCGATTGCCTCGATACCTAACATTTTTAAAGCCTCAATAAACTTCTTAGTTTCCTCGTTCTCTTTATATCCATTCCACATCGAATATACCAAACAAGCGTTATCTATTAATCCCTTCCTGTGTAACTTCATGATGTCTTCTAACATAGAAGTCTTCACCATCATTGCATAATTTTTTTTCTCATATGCTTTTCTCGATTTATACTTTTCAAAAGGTAAAATAAACCTATTTTTAAAACGAATATCTTTTTTCTTATACCTAACAGGTATCCAAACGTACACATTTGAGAAATCGATAGGATTCGGTATGTGCTTGTTATCCAAAGAAGATACTATATTGCAGGTAAATATATCCTCTATAAAATTTTTGTTAGTTCTCTTAGCGGCTTTATAAAAAGATGTTATTCTATCGACATTTGTAGATGCTTGTAAGATAAAAATCTGCCGATATTTAAGAAATATATCGGTTGCAGTCCACGAAAGTTCAACTTCGTTCATTTTCTTTGTTACATCTCTCGATAACGTTGTACCTTCTGTGATGACCAAATCGACCTTTCCGATCTGTCTCAATGTAGACTCAAATATGCTTCCTTTATATCCGTTCCTACGATAATCACCTGTATGCAAAACTCTCCTATCATCTGCTTCGATTAAAAACATCAAAGAATTATACGCCGAATGGTCGACTACATAAGGCGTAATACAGATATCGCCTACTGGCAAAGTAACATTCGGTTTCAAATCGATCGTCTTCCTCGGTACTTTACCACCAGTAAATTTCTCTAGAAGCGTATATATTTTCTTTGATACAGGCTCTACGTATACATCTATATCGGGTAATATTCTGTCGATCAAACCTATGTGGTCACCATGACTATGTGTTATAAATACGGCATCATATGATGGTTGACCATATGTCAAACCTTCAATTTCTAAAATGCTACTTTTTTCATCGTAATCTAGATCTAACCCGAAATCGACGATAATTCTCGTTTTATCAGTCGAAATTTCTGTTATACAACCCCCGATAGTATTCGTTCCCTTTAATATCCTAACCTTCATCCTTCAACGATCCTCAAAAATATATGACCATCATACACGAATCTTTATCCATCCGTAAATCGCATACATTTTTTCTAGTCTCCTCGTCTGTCTTTAAAACGAGTACTAAAAGAAAAAAGTTCCAACGATTCTCACAGTGGTCATTTGTCCTATCTACGACGCTTAAACCTAAACTTAATTCTTCATATTCGACGTGTGAAAACCATCTGCCAATTGTAACACCTATCGTATCCTCTGAAGTATCCATATAAAAGAGATTATTTTCACTTTGACGTATTTCACAGGTAACTTCCTTTTTATAGACATTTAACTTTTGACATAGATACTCGTAAAATCCCGATTTATAATTTTCTAATTTATCCTCGTTTATAACCTCTTTTAAATCATCCTTAAACGAGATTTCGACTCTATAATCGACGTAAGAATCTTGCCTTTTAGGAAAGCTCTTCTTTTCTTCCTCGAATCTCTCTTGGATCGAAGACATCATCTTCTCTCTTTCCTCGCTAGACATATGCCCATACGAAGAATCGAACTTCTCTTTTGGATAAAACCATATATTTTTCTCATCCGCATATTCGATTAACTTCGCCGGATGTAAAACAGGATATTCAAGTTTCTCAGTAAAGAGATTAGACTCGTTCAAAAGGTCTATGAATTTTCTCATCTTCGTTCTCTTACTCCAAATATATTTACGATCTTTTCTTCTAATCATTTCATCAGTCGAGTGGTCAAATCTCGACAACCTTTCCTTTCCACTAAACCATTTCTAATTATCATCCACATTACCACGATTCATATTTATACTTTTGGAAATGAAAAATTCTATGGGTTTACATTAAAATGCAACTCTATATCGTCTAATTCTCCAAACAGAACGACGTCGTAATACAATATATAATATTCCAACTCCTCGCGAGATTTAGGAATATAATCGTACAAATATTCAGTATAATACTTATTAGGAATACTATAATTTCCCCTGTGGCATTCCAATTTGTTCTTAATATAACCGTTCATTTCGTCGAACTTAGAAAGAGTCTTTGCATAGATGTAGATGTTCGAAGTAGCCAACAATACAAATAGACAAAGCCATACGTTATTTAAAAAATTTTTAGGCAAAGCTGAATCATATAACTCTAAGATTATTAAAACGTCTACCAATGATAAAAATAACAAACTTCCAACTTCTATGTTTCCAAATATACACATATAAAAGATCGTCGCACCCTTAAATATATAATAGTATTTGATTCTTCGATTAAAAACCACACTATTTTTGATATTCAGCAACAGATACAAGCATCCTGCATTATACGATAAGAATGTGATATACTTTACTATGTTATTTTCTACTGACAACGACGCTATCAAATATGCGAATATACCTATGACAGCCAAGCATATTTTTAAACGCCTACCTCTTGTAAACATTTTCACCGCCCCGACCGAGACCATCGCGACCATTATCAAAACTATAATAAAATTAGTCTCTGTTATAAGGGGAATAAATCCCTCTATCAAATTGTGTGAAAATCCAGAATATATGACTTTTTGGCTCAATACTAAAGGCATCATCCCTAAAAGTTCTCCCATCAACAGATATACGCCACGCTCCTTTATAGTACGATCTTGTTTCTCTACGAACAAATAAAGTAGAGTCGATCCAAAAAAGACGAAAGCATAGACAGGATATATAGAAGTACCGACTAACCCTAGAAGAAAAAGCGAACTTCTCCTCATAGTCAATGGCAAATTTTTAATAAATACATTTAAAATTATCAATAAAAACAACGCACCTACAAAATAACTAGTAAAACCACTCAAATCCACAAAAGACGAAGCAAATAAAACTTTATCCAAGAGTAAGAAAAAGAATCCTGCAAGAACTGTTAAAACGACGTTTTTTTTATCTACTAGATTTTTCATGAGAATAAACATCGCTGTCGAAAGAAAACCGTATATTATAATTTTAAGAATCGCTATTCTTGACAAGACCATACTCATAAGGTTACTTACTATCCCTAAATTAGTGACTTCAGATAATTCACGTAACCCATCTGGCTCGAAAAATCGTAGAGATATCCCTTTCCCTGTCAAAGGAAAAAATATTGCCATCGCTACAATGGATAAAAATATGAACGCAAATTTATATTTATTAATTAGATCCTTCACAAGTATCCCCCTATTTAAGTTTAGCATATTTATTCGATTTATGGTATACTTTTTTTAGGTGGTAATAATGGAAAGAAGTAAAATGCTCAATAACGAAAAATATTTATCTAAATTCGCGACTCGCGATGCCGATGCCATAAGATTATTCGATTTCGAGGACGATTTTAGGCCTAATTATTTCAGAGACACTGATAGAATAATACATTCGCTATCTTATACGAGATATACAGATAAAACACAGGTATTCACTCATTGGCATAACGACAACGTCAGTAGAAGAGTCATACATGTTCAATTAGTGAGTAAGATTGCTCGTACGATCGGTAGAGCTCTAAGCTTGAATGAAGACTTGATCGAGGCGATCGCATTAGGACACGACTTAGGACACTGTCCTTTTGGTCACCCAGGAGAAAAGATCTTAGATGAAATAAGCATGAAGTATGATGGCACACACTTCTTACACAATGTCGAAAGTGTAAGAGAACTGATAGTTTTAGAAAACAACGGACGAGGAACAAACGTAACGATTCAGGTTTTAGACGGAATACTTTGTCACAATGGAGAATTAGTTGAAGGACAATATATTCCTAAGAAAAAGACTAAGGATGACTTCCTAAAAGAATACGAAAAATGTTATTATGACGTAGATTCAATCAAAAAGCTAAGACCGATGAGCTTAGAAGGATGTGTCGTCCGCATATCAGATCTAATCGGATACTTAGGAAGAGATATCGAAGATGCAATAAGACTAGGTGTTTTAAAACCGAATTCCATCCCAACAGAGATACAGGAAGTTTTAGGAAGCACAAACCGAGAGATAGTCAACAACATCATAATCGATATAATAGAAAACAGCTTAGATAAACCCTATATCAAATTGTCCGATAATGTTTTTAAAGCCATTTTTGACTTAAAAAACTTTAACTATCAAAATATCTATTACAAAGCAAATACAGAAGAATCTCTGAATTTTTACACTAGAGTTTTTAACGAACTATTCGTATTTTACAGAGATAATATCGACGACCCAGAAAACTCTATCAATAAAATATTTCTCGGTAATATGACAAAAGAATATTTAGAATCGACAAATGACAATCGAAAAGTCATAGACTATCTCGCAGGCATGACCGACGAATTCATCTTAAGGGAATACGAAAAATTACAAGCAACAAAATAAGCTCACACGAGGAGCTTTTTTTAATTTCTAAACCTTTTCGATTATAATTTTTATACCATGAATTTTTGCGATAAATAACAAAGTTTCTAATTTCATAGAAGATTCGCCGCTTTCTAACTTCCTAACACTACGGCCACTTCTATAAATACTTTTACCAAACTTATCTTGCGTTAACCCAGTCCATTATCTAATTATTCGACAAATATCTTTATCGTCATAGTCGTTTGCAATAATCTTCATTAATTACACCCTTTCACAGAATTTTATATTGTATCTTGATTTTCATATTAAAAGTCGATTCTATAAAAATTTTTTCCTAATAGATAATACTCTGCATACAAAATAAACCCCAAAAGGAGCTTATTAAGTACTACTCTTCAATCACACTATCCTTAATAAAATTTATTAATAAGTGATCAAAAACCAATACGCGTACACTAAGTAATACTTGTGTGTACCTTAATAGTCTATCTTCTAAAGTCATTTTTATGTTGGTTCTTTTTGGCAGCTCTAAGTTCTCTAATGCTTTGAATTCTCTCTTCCTCATAGGGCTCTTCCTTAAAATTCAAACCCATGCCGATTACGAAGATCGTTGCAAGGATATAGATCCACATCATCAAAATTGCAATGTTCGATAGACCGCTATAGTATAAACTATAATTTTCAGTATGAAGTCCTACATAATAAAGATATATCTCTGTAGCCAAAATCCAACCGATTGATGTGAAAAGAGCACCTGTATTTACATAAGAACTAGGTATCTCTTTATCCGGAGCGATAGTATATAGAAGCTTTATAAAGAAAAATATAGTAAACCAAGAAAACGGAAATTTCAGTACGCTCAAAACTTTATAAATAACATTATACCCAGTTATATTTTCAAAGACGTTTGATAAAAAACTTCCAAATATCGGAACTAACACGATAAACAGAAATAACAAGATGATGATAAAGACCATGATTATAGCTTTTATTCTTCGTTCCAAAAAAGGTTTTTGTTCTATCCCATAGATGCTGTTCGCTGTAACTATTATCGAATTCATACCATTACTTGCCAAATAGATACCTACTACCATCAGAAAAAATAAACCCATACCCATTTCGACATTCGTCACATATGGCGTCAACATACCTATCATTTCTTCACTTATTCCGATATTAAAATACGTCGTCACATCTTCAAGCGATATAGATAATAAAGACGCGATGTAGAACATGATCGTGAGAGTAGGAACTAACGACAATATGAAAAAGAAAGCAAGTTGTCCAGGCAAAATAGACATGTCTGGTCTTGCTAAAATCTCCTTCAAATTTGGTAAAATTCTTTTAAATCTTTTCGCCATTTCCATCACCAAGTAATAAAGTCTTATTCTCTTTCATTCTCTCTGTCGCTTCGTTGATCGCGTCGTTTATTAGCTTTAGATCGTCTTCGATCATGCTGAAACCAATCGCAGCTCCTCTGTCGTGAGGAAGATTCTTAAATTCCTTAGTCAATTTTTTAATATAACTGATTATCTGTTTTTCGTTATAACCGACCAAATAAATTATAAACTCATTCCCGTCAGTTCTCATTACTTCTGAATTGTCGAGCTGTGTTCTAATAAGTGCATTAGCAGCTCCCTGAATTTGTCTATCTCCTTCTTGATATCCCAAAGTCTCATTGAGCTCCTGAATACAATTTAAATCTATGACGATTATCGCTTGAGGATATATCGTATTCTGATTCCAAATAGGGATGCTTTCATTTAAATAATTTCTATTTTTTAAAGAAGTCAAAATGTCTATAAATTTCATTTTGTCGTTTCGTTTGATCTTCTTACGCACAAAAGCTTTCTTGCCGATTCTGTAAGAGAAATAGACGAATATTCCTATGACGACTATTAGTAATGTAGCATACTTCATGATCTTGTAAATCAAAGATCCTGACATTACAGTTCTATTATAATCGTCGATACCTGTATATAATATTTCATTCTTATCTATAGTACTTATATAGTAGAAAAACAATCTGTTGAACATCGTATCATTTTTAGATTGAAAATTGATATTTTTATTACTTCCAATTCTGAATCTTTCGTTTATATCAGGATCTTCTTCTTTATAGACGAGATAATTAGAATATCCCATCGCGACTATACTCTTTCCGCTCATTATTTTTTTTAATTCTTTTTCATCTTTATATGTTTCTAGATTTAACCCTAACCCACTGAGATAAGAAAACTCTATAGAGTTCTCTCTTACATAGACGACGTCGTTCTTGATGGCATTTATGCTGTTGATAACCCTATTGTCGACGTTGTTCAAAATAAAACTTATGTCCATCCTATAGAGCGACTCTATCACTGTCATAGAAGTCTCTAAAGAGTAATAATTAGTAAATAGATCTACACTTCCTTTATTTATTGCCTTGACGAGTCTATTATAATTGCTATACGAATCGTAATCGAATAGAATGCCACTGAAATCGGAGAAACCTTCGATGTATTTGCTTATGGTACCTCCGTATTCTCCACCGGATTTAACGTCATAAGGAGCGTTGTTAACAAATCCATATCTATATTTTTTACTGTTGATCACATCTAATTCTTTCTCCGTAATTTTAAGTTTATCGATAAACATCTTATACTCACTTTGATTGAAAGATTCATCCTGTTTTTCAACTTTCCATTTATTATAGTACTTGCTTAAAATAGAAGTTAAAACCGTATCGCCTGAATACTGTAAATAATAATAATCTTTAATGTCGCTCAAATGATAGTTGATGACATATAATTTATCTAAGACCACGTCTAAATACTCGAGCATCGGAACTATTATATAAGAGACTGTACCCTGTGCAAACTCGTTTAACATCGTCGCTTTATCATCATAATTCTTTAAAGTCAAAGAATACTCTTTTAATCCACCACTAACTATTTCTTGATCTTTAGTCAAATAACCTATAGGCTCTTTAACTTCTCCGACGTTCGCGACATTTATTCTCGTCTTTCCGACTAAAACGTAATGATCTGTATGGATGAGCTTCGCATCATTTGGCATTACGCTATTCTTCGTTAGAGATAAGCCGGTAGGTGTACCACTGACGCTCGTAGTTATGATATCAAAAGTCAGATCGTTATCCTTTTCAAAGTTTTTTAAAAAATCGTAAAAAACTCCTGTTCCTTCGCGGCCAAATACGTTCGCATCGTTCGCAACATTTATAGATATTACTTTAGATTTATTATCTATTATATATTTTTTTTCTTGAACTGTATAAAGATCGTTTTCAAACCAAAGTTTATATACAGCAAAGCTTCCCCCGGCTATGACCACGACCGCTACGACAAGAGCGATCACTATATTTCTTATCTTTTTCATAGTTCACCACTTATTTTTTTGTATTGTTCGACCACGTAATAGTAGTGGCACCAGCTTTTCTATAACCGATGATAGCTAAATCTTTTGTTTCTTCGCCATCCTCAGATCCTTCTGTGACAGTTTTGCCATCTTCGATAGTAGCCAAAAACTGCAGATCATAGAAATTTAGATAATCCTCTTCGAAAAATTCCATACAACTTATCGAAACGTTTTGAGCTTCCTCTATAGTTGTCTCTTTTTCAAAAGAAATATTAAAATATACAATCTTACCGTGTAAGTTAATTTTAACGTCTTGTACTTTATTCATTCCTAAAATAGATGTTTCCATCTCGGTAATTTTATCGTCCTTAATCTCTACATCCTTAATTCCATCTAACCTATTACCATATCTATTGCTCGTCGAACTGTGTATGATATAATTCACAAACATCCATGCGATGATTGCGATACAAACCAAAGCTATCCCCATCAAAATTACAAAAACTCTATTTTCTTTGTAAAATTTTTTCATTGCCTTGCCACCTCTTCGTAAGAACATTATACTACATTATATTGTTCATATCAAATAAAAAATACCGAGTACATCTTTAATAACTCGGCAGAAAACGTTCTATTTTAATAACTTTTCATAAACTTCCTTAGACTTCATGACGACGCTTTCTTCGCTGAAACGTCGAGCAACTTCTTCCATATAATCTTTCGCGAATGAACGGTAATCATCACGCACTTTCGCGATTGCTCTTGCCATATCGTCTGGATCGTTTACCTTGCATATTGCACCACATTTTATATCGACGAATTCACTCGGACCGAGACAGTCGGTCGTTATTACTGGCATCCCAGATGCGAGTGCTTCAACTCCCGGAATAGCAAAAGATTCCAATTCACTACTTATCAAAAGAGCATGCTCATCACACAAAAGTTTAGCGATTTCCTCTTTGGACTTTTGCCCTAAGAATGTTACATAGTCTTCTACACCCTCGTCGCGAGAAGCTTTTTTATAGATATCCATGTAAAAACCGTCACCGATGATGTCGAGATGCAAATCCACTCCGTCATCTATCAACTTTCTTATAGCTTTAAACGCTATATCTAACCTCTTTCCTTCTCTTAAAGCACAGACCATAACTAATTTAAATGTACCAGTTATCTCTCTTTTTTGATCGTTTTTAAAGAGTTTCGTATTCACTTGATTAGGTATAACTTCGCACTTATCATAATATTTTAAAACGATATCTCGCATGTAGTTACTGACTGTTGAATAGGTAGAATTCTCCATCACAAACTTTGTATACTCTTTGAACTGTTCGTTTTTAAAAAACCTCTCTAAATTTCCGCCATGCTCTGTAACGACGACGGGAATTCCATACTTTTTGCCTACCACACAGGCCGCATATCCAGCCGGTACGGTCACTTGAGCATGCAAAATGTCAGGTTTAGGATTCTTTTTCAAATAATCCTTAAAAGCTCTATCCAGTTTTTTAACATAACTCTTAACTTGTAGATCGAAATTTATCGGTCCTAAGTTTAACATGCGATATTTAAATACTTTATAATTGCTTTCCTCGTCGATTTCTTTTTTCTTCATGCATAAATACTTAAAGGGTTTCGAAAGCCTTTGCCTATCGATAAATAGCATGTTAGCATCTATTCCGTACTTATTTAAAGCAGAGGTAAACTCTTTATGATATAACCCCATCAATTTATCTTCTCCGCTTGGATACCAAGTCGGAATGACTAAAACTCTCATATTTTATACTCCGTATCTTCACACTCGTTTATGATATCTATGCAATGTCTCATGATATCTTTACGTCCTCTTTTAGAGAGAACTTGTACCAAGTCGTAACCTGCTCTTCTATTTCCCTCTATAAAAGTTGCTCCATCTTCTGTCACAGCGACATCCCATCCGACTGCATGGATATGCCTACTCTCTAAAGCCGCAGATAAGACCATCTTTCGTATTTTATCCCAGTTAGGAATTTGAAACTCGTCGAATTGGATATTTGTTTTGGGATGCCTATCGAAATATTCTAAATTTTTATTATAGGCTTGACCGACTAACTTTCCAGTCTCAGTATCGACTAAGACGGCCATTCCACCTTGATGGAAGTTGTCGACTGAAGCTTCGCCATTGCCGAACCTCATACATGCAAAGAGAATTTCGCTCTTTCCGTCGTAGGCAAAAGTCATTATTCTTATCGTATTTACACTGTTTGGAGCAACTTCGCTCACTTTAGAATGCTGAACGACGTACTCCTCCAAAAACAATCTTTCATTTTTAAGCTTTTCATAGAATTCATCCACATTCCCTATATCTTTCGAATATATCTTATCTACTTTATGTCCGCCTAAACCGTCGTATGGTTTGATCATGAACTCTGTATGTCTCTCTAAAAACTTTTTTAATTCATCGATCCCCTCATCTACAAAAAAATCGCGTTTGATATACTTCTTAAAATTCTTCAAGAAATTTGGCTTATAGGAAAACTCATTTTTATGTTGAGAGGGACTTACTATCTCATAAAACTTATCCTGATCTTTGATCGTGACATATTCCTTCAACTCATTGTTATCTCGCTTATACAACTCATAATTCAAAAAGTCACTATAGCCACATCCAAGCTTGACGAAAGAGTTAAAAAATTTAAATCTTAAACTCCACATACCTATGCCTGTATCCTTGCTAACTTTTTTCAGATTGTCGTTAAACCTCTTATAATTCCCCTTTAATGCATAATCGATCAAACTCATACTCGTCACTCTTTTCTAAAAAGATTATATCAAAAAAAATTAACTTTTTAAATAAAAAAATATAGTATTTTATGGGTAACTTTTTATAAGTTCTTAAATGTCGTTATAACCTTTATTTATAAGTGTTTACGACATTTTTGTTTTTGGAAGATATTCACATATATTGTTATAATTTTTTATAGCTTTGATTTCAAAAGTAGTAAATTAGTAGTAAAAATTTAAATATTGTTTGAGGACATTAATTTTAAATATAAAAAAATACTATGACATTGCAGAGTATTAAAGTATAGTTTTATGAGCGAGACTAGTGGCGTTAGCCGCTGAAGTCTTCGCCATAATAAGGATAGTATTACCCTTATTATGTAGCATGAAGCATGTAGCAATAAAATTAGTTTCATTTAATAATTTATAAATAGAAATTAATAATGTTTTCCCTAAATATAAATAAAAGAAGGATAAAGAACATTAATATCATAAATGATTTAGGGCTATAATTGTCTTCATGAGATTTGCCTCTTATTATAATAAATCCAATTTCATCTAGAAATATACCCATACTTATTGCTAATAAATATATGTTTGTATAAAAATCTGATATACAAAATAATATAATAGTAAAAACTAATCCAAACATCCAGTGATGAGTTCTAAAATTTTTTATAGTTGGGCTAGGTTTATTAAATATATATACAAATACCCTTGTTATTATAATAGTTAGTGTAGTAAGCAAAAAGTATTTGTCACATAAAGTCATAATTAATCACCAAGACAATTTTAACATAATTTATTATTAAGAAGTAGTAAATTAGTAGTAAAACATTACTAAAATATAAAATATGTGCTTTAAAACATAGGATTTTATGTGGAACGCACAATTTTTAATGAAAAAAGATTAATCGATCCAACGTCATCTCACGATAGCCTTCTTACCGTGAAAAACAATCGCATATTCATATATCTTCTTCATGTTCCCATTTTTTAAAATTTCTCTATATTTTAATTCTTACATTTGGCATAAAGAATCTCTAAATACTTTTTACATACATCTTTAATGTTATCTAAAATAACATCTTCTAATATCGGCATGAGTTGTACTTAGAATAAGTTCTATAATAATCGCAAGTCGTATAACTTCTGCCAGTTCTATTTTGATTTACTCATTATTCCCCATAAAACTTTATCTCCACCTACAGCCCAATAAAAAAATGAGCAAGAGCTCACTATAATTTTTTAAAAACATCTTTTTTTCTTAATACGTTCAAACTTAAAACCCCGACTATTCCGACGACTAATACGATCAACCCGTTGCTTATAATTCCTGTTTGGGGATTGCTGACTGTTCCTGATGAATTATTATTGTTATTATTGCCATTGTTGTTTCCGTTACTAGATGAAGGTTTCTTTGGAGTCGTCGCACTTTTTGGCTCACTCATGAGATCGTTGCCTGTATCGACTCTGTAAGAATACAACATATTTTCCTTAATGTCGTTGTCGACATAACTTTGAGAACAAGGAATCGTCGTCAATAAAGCATATTCGCCATCTGAAACAGCCTTATATACTCTACAAGTTGCTCCTTCATTAGTATTTGAAATACTTATAGTAATCGAACTATCACTTATATTGCTCAAAGTTATATTTGGCACTTTCTCGTCTTCATCGGGAACTTCTGGACCAGGAGTCGGAGTTGACGAAGTATCGAGTCTCAAATCGTTGATATTTATTCTCATACTCTTGATCGCTTTATACGGCAAGCCGAATGCTTGATATGTACCTGTTATATATTCCACTCCATTTTTTTCAAAAGTCAAAATAGTCTCATCGATCTTCGATAAAAAATCTCTAGTATAACCATTTAACACCGCCACAGCCGAACAAAACTCTCCTATCCACGTCGCATCCATAGAAGATTGCATTACCAAAGCAGTCTCTTCTAGATCGTCCACTAAATTATAAGTGAGAATTCCGTTCTCCAGCACGAACTCTGTATTATAATTCGTACCCTCACTCAAAGTAGTAACTGCGATTCCATAAGAAGTTTTGTTTATAGTTATAGCCCCGTTGGTATTCAAAAGCTTATATGTGTCTCCTTCTTTTACTTTATTGATTATGTCGTCCGCAGTAAAATCGTTCTGTGCATGAGCCACTCCCACGTTTAAAATAAACATAATAACCATTACAGAAAATAAACCGATTTTCTTCATCTTGACTCTCCTCCTACTATTATTATAAGTATAACAGAAAATAATATAATTTAAAATACTTTAAATTCATTTACATGTAAAAAAGAAGCAGTTAAGCTTCTATTTAGAAATCAATTCGCAGATCAAGTTGCTTATCTCGGTTGGATTATCGATAGAGAGTCCTTCTATCAATCTCGCCTCAGAATATAAAACTTTAGCATATTTCTCCAATTCATCTTTATCGTTTTCATAAAGAGTTTTAAGTTTTTCTGCAATAGGGTGATCCTTATTTATCTCTAAGATCGTCTCGGCTTTAATGTGTTCGTCAGTCGGCATAGCATTTATTACTTTCTCCATCTCGATCGATAAATTACCTTTACTCGTCAAACAAACTGGATGTTTTTTAAGTCTATTCGTAAATCTTACTTCACTTACTCCGTCTCCCAAAGTAGTCTTCATGAGAGCGAATAGATTTTTAAACTTATCGTTTTCACTATCTAGAGCCTTCTTATCTTCTTCACTTCCCGTTTCAACGTCATCTTTAGATATGTTTACAAAACTCTTGCCGTCGTATTCTCTAAGCATTTGGATTGCAAATTCGTCGACATAATCCTTAAAATACAAGACGTCAAACTCTTTATCCTTAAAAGCTTCCACCTGTGGTATGAGATCGATCTTATCATATGTCTCTCCTGAAGCATAATAAATTTTATCTTGACCTTCCGCCATGTTCTCGACATACTCTTTCAATGTGACCATTTTCTTATTCTTAGAAGAATAGAATAACAATAGATCTTTAAGGTCGTCTTTATGCATTCCATAATCGTTATATACTCCAAATTTTAATTGAAGACCGAAGTTGTCGAAGAACTTTTCATATTCTTCCCGATCGTTTTCTAACATACCTTCGAGTTCTTTTTTGATCTTTCCTTCTACCGATTTGGCGATCAAACTTACCTCTCTGTCTTCTTGTAGAATCTCGCGAGAAATGTTCAACGATACGTCTGGACTATCCACTAACCCTTTGACAAAACTGAAATAGTCTGGCAAGAGTTTTGGACACTTTTCCATTACCATTACGCCGTTCGAATATAGAGACAACCCTTTCTCATAATCTTTCTGATAAAAGTCGTAAGGCGTGTGACTAGGTATGAATAACAAAGACGTATAAGTACATTTACCTTCCACACTATTTCTAAAAGTTCTTCTAGGCTTTTCATAATCGTAGTAAGTATCCGTATAGAAATTGTCATATTCCTCTTCTGAAACATCACCAGAATTTTTCTTCCAAATCGGAGTCATGCTGTTGATAACTTGATCTTTTTCCACATCTTCATACTCGTCTTCAGTTCCCTCTTTTAACTCTCTCGTAGTTTTTTTCATTACGATAGGATGAGTTATATAATTAGAGTATTTCTTGATTATTCCTTCTAGTTCATATTCTTCTAAATATTTATCATAATCGAAGTCTTCGTCACTTTTCTTAAGATAGATCGTGATCTCAGTACCACTATTTTCTTTCTTTACAGGACTGATAGAGTATCCGTCCATTCCCTCACTGGACCACATGAATGCCTCGTCACTGCCATATTTTTTACTACATACCTCTATTTTTGAAGCGACCATAAAGGCAGAATAGAACCCAACTCCGAACTGACCGATGACATCTATCTCATCTCTTTTTTCATTTTCTTTTTTAAATAACAAAGATCCACTTTCACATATAGTACCCAAATTGTTATCGAGTTCTTTTTCACTCATACCTATACCGTTGTCGGATATCTTCAAAGTTCTTTTCTTCTTATCAAACTCCACGCGTATTTCGAAGTCGTCTTTATTCACATCGATTTTTGAATTAGTGAGAGACTCATAATAAAGCTTGTCGATCGCATCGCTTGCATTAGATATCAATTCCCTCAAAAAAATATCTTTATTCGTATAGATCGAATTGATCATCAGATCCAAAAGCCTTTTAGACTCTGCTTTAAATTCTTGCTTTTTCATATTAAAATATATTCCTCTTTCCCGAATATAAATCTACCACCATTTATAGCACTTGTCAATAGTGAGTGCTAATTTTTGATAAAAGAGTCACCTTAAAAGCACTACTACTATTTCTCTTTCATATTAGGATATTTCTCTTTTATAAATTCGTCATTAAAATAAATATCGTAATACTCACCGATAAAAGTGTACGGATCATGTCCTCTCTCCCGCATTTCCTTTCGACCCAAAGCTGACCACGTGATCGCCATATCTAAGAATATGACCGCAACTAAAAGAGGTGTAATAACTCTGTAAATGTTTACAGATATCTTGTCGATCATTCTACACATAAAAGGATAAAACCACTTGACTAAAATTAAACCAGCGACACCCCATCCTATCATATAAGGAACCGTCGTCCTACCATCGATATTTAAAAATTTAGAACTGTAGTCCCACGACCTCGTGCCAGTCGCGAACTCTTGTAGATAAGAAAGCACAAATTCTGCGACTCCACCAAGCACGGCTGCTTTTAAAAATACTTTCCACCACTTCTCATCTTTTTTGCCCAAAAAGATAAGCATAAACACGGCTCCGAAGCCATACACGGGACTTATCGGTCCCCAAAAGACACCACTTCTTCTAGAATAGCCGAAAACACCATTATCCAAAAAATACTCCACTATGTAAACTATCTCCTCATAAAATGTTCCCAAAATCGATACCACTAAGAAGACCCAAAAATACTGTTCAAAAGATATTTTCTTTTTAGCCACATATATCACCTTAATTATAGGTTGTCTCATTTAAAAGATTTTAGTCGTATCGAAATAAAGATTCACAAAAATTTTATAAACCTAGACGCTTGGCAGATAGTAAGGATCACTCGCTGTTCCGGTTCCTTCGATCTGATTCAAGTATTCAGGCTTAAGGTTTATGACAGGCGCGACTAAAATATTGAGAAGCACATAGCTAGTGTGATTCAATGAACCAGTATAAGAGACGAGGAACATATCAGCACTAGCAAGGAAAGTCTCACTGTTAGCCTGATTCATAAAGCAAGGTGAAAATGTCCAGTACCATGAATTTTTATATAAGTAATAACTTTGGTTTTCTACTCCCTCCTTTCCACTTCCCGCGGCTACTATCTCATCGGCTGTGATCAATCCTACTGGATATGTTGAATTTCCATTTCCTTCATTTTCAACATTCACTGTGAATTTGTCATTATCCTGTGGACATGTAAATTGAGGCTGTGGATTATCTCTATTTTTCACAAGTCTTGTAAACGCTCCATATTCTGTTAATTTTTTTCCATATCCTAAGTCCACATCACTCGCATTATTTCCTAGAGTGCTTCTGTCATTACAGAAGATTGCATCGTGTACATAATTTCCATACCCCGTATCTACTATATTTGTTTTATACCAGTTATCTACTGCCGTCTTGATATCTGAGTTTGTTTCATTTCTTTGAGCTTCTTCTTTTGAAGAACTTGCCGTCCCTTTAGTACCACCATACATCCAACCTACATATTTTGCATCACTTGAGTATGTATCCCATTGTTGTTGATTAGATAAGGCAAATCCCCTTGTGTATGTGTTTGTTCCTGATGTTCCTACTCCATCATATTGCATTCTAATCGATCCATCTCCATTAAATCTGATTATTCTCCACCACATATCTTGACCTGATGCGTCTTTGCCAAATTTCACGTAATTGTTTGGCGCAGTTCCTCTATAATAGTAACTCGTTCCATAGTCGTCTTCCATACTAAATAAGCCATCCGCTGTCTCGTCTGTCGTCGCCGGGTTTGCAAAATTTGGATTACTATCTTGAATAGGTATTGTTTTATCTCCTATCTCTATTTTTGGTAGGTCTTTATCAAAATATAGATTACATGCATCTGCATGGCTCACTCTTAAACTTATCACTTTTGTCTTTGGATCTTGTGATAGAATACCTCCATTTTTACAAGTACTCTTCTCTAAGCTCAATACATACCCCTCTTTAGGAAATTCTTTCGAATTACTCATTTGATAATTTCCATCTTCATCTTGTACATACATCGCGATCATCTCTTTTTTGTTTTCATAGTTTTCTAAATCGTTGGGTTTATTTAGTGAGTTATAACCTAGACCTCCTGTTATAATTATTCCTATGCTTCCTAAAATTATCAATTTTTTCTTAAATTTTTCCATGCGAAAAGGCCCTACTTTCTATATATCCGGACCTTGTGTTTTATCCGGACCTTGTGTT
>CASRZA010000027.1 GCA_949439935.1 uncultured Bacilli bacterium | reverse complement strand
TCATCATGATTCCGTTTGTATTAGGTCTTTTAAAAGCGGTGATAGATCTATCTCATGGCTTAGATACCTTGGGTATCATAACTTTTTATATATCTTTGCAAGTAGAGATGGATTTCATTTTTTCGGAGCTTTCAAGTACGATCATAAGCGCATTCGAATTGAAGGCGATTAAAAAAAGATTATCTGTCATTTTTAAACGTCTAGATATGCGAGACGAGACCGACAAATTCGATGAGATGCGCTTGGACAATATAGTCATAGAATATCCATCTTCAAATATGGAAATAATGATTGGGAATCTATCTGTTAAAAGAGGGGATAAGATTTGTATAATCGGTCAGTCTGGACAAGGTAAGACTTCAACTATAAATTTAATTTTAGGAAATTTGAGCACTTATAAAGGGGACGCTTCGTTGGATGGGCGAAGTCTAAGAGATATAAAATTGGATATAGGTGTGGTTAGTCAAGAGATAGAACTGTTCAATATGACTATAAAAGAGAATCTTTGCTTGGACAAAAGAGTATCAGATGAATCGATCGAAAAACTACTAATCGAGTTGGGTCTTCATGATATCTTAGAATTCGATAAAGGAATCCATACTGTAGTCGGCGAAAAAGGTTTAAAACTTTCAACGGGACAGAAAAGGCGGCTAAACCTTTTGAGAAGTTATCTTATGGAAAAAAACGTCTATATTTTAGATGAACCTCTATCTAATTTAGATAGCCAAACAGAAAAAGTAGTCATCGCTTTCATTTTAAAGTATTTCAAAGATAAAACCTTAGTAATCATAACCCATAGTGATGAGATTAGAAAAATATGTAATAAATTCTACGAATTTAAAGATCATAAATTGGTCGAA
Organism: uncultured Bacilli bacterium; assembly: GCA_949439935.1. GTDB lineage: Bacteria > Bacillota_I > Bacilli_A > RF39 > UBA660 > RUG11867. Next base: position 18,039 of record CASRZA010000027.1, on the reverse strand, counting down.
GAAAGAGCTAAATTTTAACTAGAAATCAAAAGATGATCTACGACTCAGATTTTTCATATCGATAGGGGCAGTAAAGGCATAACATATAAAAACGTGATAAAAATGCTCTTTATTTATTTTTGTTTTTGTGTATAATATTAAGTGTATTGAAACGTTTTAGATACATAATAAGAAGTAAATTTTGAAAGAAGAGGAAATGAAGATGAATTTAAAAAAAGTATTATCGAAATCTGTTATGGTTTTATGTACTTTGTGTCTCGTTACGGGATGTGCTGAAGAAAAGTTAGAAGACAAACCTAAAGAAGAAGTAAAGGCCAACTGTACAATAGTAGAATGCATGAAAAAGATCAAAGCGACGAATACTATGGAAGAAATCGACGACATCATAGGCTTTGAATCTTCTACTGACGCGATGATCGGAAGCGATCCGCTTTGGAAGTTCGATTCTAAAAACTGGATAAGTTTCAAGAGCGCTTCAAAAGATGATGTAACAATACAAGCGACGATCGATAAGGAAAGTTTAAAAAATAGCGAACTAAAATTACCATCTGCGAGCGATTTGCAAAAGGATTTGAATAACGGTTCATTTACCTATGAAGAGTTAGCCAAAAAAATAGGTGGCGAAGGAACTTTGACGACTATTTCTAAAGGGTCTGTTAGCTATACGTGGGTAGATGGCTCTGGACAAAGATTGGGCGCTACATTCAACGGCAAAACTGGCAAATGTACTGTTGCTAGTTATAGATAATAGCATTTGTGAGACTGAATAGAAGTAACTTTCTACGCAGTTTTTTTTATTTAAATACTGTGAATGATGATATTTTTTTAATAAAAGTGGGATTTAGAATATAAAGATTATAACTGTTCTTTTTAGAGGAAATCTGTTAAAATAAAGAAGAATTAGGTGATATTTATGCGAAAATTAGTTATATTGAGAGGCGCCATGGGAGCAGGTAAAAGCCAGTTCGTAAGAGATAATGGCTTGGAGATGTACACTTTAAGCTCGGATACGATACGATTGATGTTTAATGCTCCAGAGCAAACGATCGAATATAGTTCTATGATACCACAGTTTAATAATAAAAAAGTATGGAGTTTATTGTACTATCTTTTAGAGGAACGGATGAAAAAAGGGGAATTTACAATAGTAGATGCCGTCCACGCTTCGAAGGATGACTTACAAGAGTATAAGAGTCTCGCGGAGAAATATAGATATAGGCTTTTTCTCGTAGATTTTACCGATATTTCAAAAGAAGAACTATATGCGAGAAACGAAGCGAGAGAAGAATATAAGATCGTCCCAAAGGAATCGATTGATAGGATATATAAGAAGTTGGTTAGAGAGGAAGTGCCAAAATCTTTTAAAGTAGTTAAACCAGATGGATACAACTCCATTTTGACTACAAATCCTATAGATTTTAACCGATATGAAAAAGTGCACGTGATAGGGGATATACATGGATGTTTTAGCGTACTAAAAACTTATTTTGATGAAAATCCTTTTGAAGAGTCTAGTCTATACGTTTTTTTAGGTGATTACTTCGATCGTGGTTTAGAAAACAGTAAGACATTTGAATTTTTAAAAACTATCATGGAAATGGAGAATACTATCTTTCTCATGGGAAATCACGAGGATAAACTTTACAAATATGCCTGTGACGACGAATATAAGGTTGATTATGGGATTAAAAAGACTATCGAAGAGTTCGAAGAAAGTGGTATAAAGAAAAGTGAAATAAGAGGATTCGTCAAAAAGCTAGCGCAGATATCTTATATGACTTTCGGCGGTAAAACTTTTATCATCTCACATGGTGGAATACCATACTTTCCAAAAGTCAGTCTCGATTATTTAAGCAGCAATTCGTTCATATATGGCATCGACAAGTACGAAGTTAATATCGATGAGATCTATGATTCACATATGACGAATAGAGAAGACAAGGTCTATCAAATTCACGGACATAGGAATTTTTTGAACATCGATCCTTGTAAATATGAATTTTCTTTTAATCTCGATGGAGATGTAGAAAATGGTGGAGATTTAAGAATATTGAGCTTATATAGAGACGGATCTTGCGATTATAAACTCTGTAATAATGAGGTTTTTGATGGGAATTTAAAAGAGAAGAGTGGTGTTTTCGATCTCGTCGACGCTCTTAGAAACAGTAAATATGTCTATGAAAAAGACTTGGGCGATAGTATATCATCTTTTAATTTTACGCGCGAGGCTTTTTATAATCGCAGGTGGAACGATTTGACTACGAAAGCTAGAGGACTGTTCATAGATGTTGAAAAATATAATATAATCGCGAGGAGTTACGATAAGTTTTTCCAAATCGGAGAGAGAAATGAGACTAAGTACGAGACACTTAAAGATAGCGTTAAATATCCTATAAGTTGTTTTTTAAAGTATAATGGCTTTTTAGGTATTCTATCTCAAGTGAATGGAGAATTATTCTTCGCTTCCAAATCGACAAATGTGGGAGATTATGTCGAGTATTTTAAGAATATCTTTTATGCCGTTTTTGACGATGAGCAAATAGATGGTATAAGAAAGGTTCTCGATGAGGAAAATGTAAGTTTTGTGTTTGAAGTTATGGACCCAGTCGACGATCCACACATCATCGAATACGATAACCCTAAAATCGTCCTCTTAGACGTCATTAAAAATTCTTTAAGTTTTGAAAAGTTATCGTTTGAAGAGCTCAGTCGTTTGGGAGAAAAACACGGTATTGAGGTAAAAAAGTTGTCTTATCTTCTAGAGGATGAAGGAGCTTTAGATGAGTTCTATTCTCAAATTAAACGAGAAGATTATGTCTTTGATGGAGAACATGTGGAAGGTTTTGTTTTAGAAGATCAGAATAATTTTATGGTGAAGTGCAAAACGGAGTATTATAAAAAGTGGAAATATTTGAGAGCTGTCATGGAAGATGCTGTCGGTAAAAATGATTTTTCGATAAATTCGAAAGATGATATGACAGTGAATTTTGTAAAATATTTGAAAGAAAAGTATGAAAATTCAGAAGTCGATGTCAAATCTGTCGATATCATAAGCGAGAGAAAAGAGTTTTTCAAGAACTATGGGCAAGAGTGAGTATTATGTATATATGCTTCGATGCGCAGATTATTCTATTTACACTGGAATAACTACCGACTTGAATAGGCGTATGACAGAGCATTTTTCTCAAAATGAGAAATGTGCGAAGTATACTTTGAGGCATAAAGCGAAAAAATTGGAATGCGTATGGAAAACCCAGGATAGAGTCTTAGCTTCTAAGTTAGAATTTCACATTAAACGTCTAAATAAAAAACAAAAAGAAGAATTGATAGAAAAGAACAACTTGGAAGAGCAATTGTTTTCTAAAATAGATAGTTTTAAATATACGAAAATCGACATTTGTGATATAATCCCTATATTAGGAGATACTTTATGAAGAAGATGTTGCTTATTTTGATGTTTATTTTTATTCCTGTAGGAGTTTGGTCTTTGGAACTACCAGAGACTCATTCAGAACGAGTGCTCATATACGATCTTACCGAGGAGAAGTTATTGTTAGAAAAAGGAAGTGACGAGAAGACATATATCGCATCTTTGACAAAAATAATGACTGCTATAACAGCAATTGAGAAAAATGCAGATTTGAAGAATGAAGTCACTATAACGGATGCGATGTTAGCGGGAATTCCTTGGGATGCCTCGATCGCAGGTATCAAGAAAGACGAAGTTTATACAGTCGAGGATCTTCTTTATGCTTCTCTTTTACCTAGTGGTGCGGATGCGACTCAAGCTTTGGCTATTACGAGTTCGGGCTCTATCAAAAAGTTTGTAGAAGATATGAACGTTTTGGCTAAGAAAATAGGCGCGGAGGATACAAATTTCGTGAACGTGACAGGACTCGACGTAGATAATCATTACAGTAATGGACAAGACGTGCTAAAAATATTGAAATATGCTTTAAATAATGCAACTTTTAGAAAGATCTTTTGTACAAAGCAGTACACTTTGGGGAATGGCAAGATAGTAAACTCTACGTTGATTACTTACAATAGGCTTATGGGGTTAGATACTTCGCGAATTTTGGGAAGTAAGACGGGTTTCACTTCAAAAGCAGGAGTTTGTATCGCAGCGCTTATCGAATCTAACGAGCATGAAATATTGATCATAACCATGGGAGCACCTTACGTTTATGGCAATTTTTATAACCTGCGAGATGCACTCAGTCTAACTAAATTCATAGACGAAAACTATGGATATCAAACAGTCGTAAAAAAGGACGAAGTCGTTAAAACTTTGGAAGTGGAGCTTTCTAATATAGAAAAATATGGTATTCGCGCGAGTAAAGATTTAACTGTGTACTTGCCTATAGATTACGATAAAGAGAAATTAGTCGTCGAGTATGTAGGTGAAGAAGTCCTGAGTTTCAAAGATATAAAGGGTAATACTATAGGTGAAATATCATATTATTATGACGGCAAATTATTAGGAAAAGAAAAAGTGTCCTTAGATCGAGATATAGATGCCGATGTGTTAAAAGTTGCAAAACATTATGGAATTCCTCTTGCGATAGGAATTGGATCGTTCGTCCTCTTTATGATAGTCATAAGCACCATAGCAAAGATCGTTAAAAAGAGACGAAGAAAAAGAGCAAGAAGGAAGGAAAGACGATAGTGGACGTAAGAAAATCGAATTTAGAAGATTTAGACGATATTCTCAACATATACAAATATGCACGGAAAATGATGAGAAAGAACGGTAATCCTAATCAATGGCGAAATACTAATCCTCCAAAAGAAGTTATCGTCAAAGATATCGAAGATGGGAACCACTATATAATCGAAAACGATAACACGATCTGTGGTGTATTTTCTTTTATAATAGGAAAGGATCTCACATATGAGGTTATCGAAGGCGAGTGGCTAAACGATGAGCTTTATGGAACGATCCACAGAATCGCGAGTAATGGTAAATACAAAGGAATCTTTAATACTTGTCTCGACTACTGTGAAAAAATGGTCGTAAACCTTCGAATAGATACGCATGAAGACAATAAAATAATGCAACATCTCATAGAAAATAACGGGTTCGAATATTGTGGAATTATTCATGTGCAAGATGGAAGTCCTAGAAGGGCATATCAAAAAATGATCGACTAATTTGTCCGATCATTTTTTACATAAGTTCAGTATTTAGATAGTAATAGTAATCTAAAAGTTCTTTCGAATAATTTAAAATTTTTCCTTCGGGCAAAACGAGCATCCTCGTGATTCCTATTTCTTCGACAAAGGAAGGGTTGTGACTTACTAAAATTAAGGTGCCATCATAGTTTTTAAAATTCTCTCCTATGATACTTTGAGTTTCTGGGTCAAAATGGTTCGTAGGTTCATCTAATATTATAAAATTGGCCTGTTGGAGCAGTATTTTACACAGAGCGACGCGTGCTTTTTCTCCAGGAGATAAAACGTTCACTTTCTTATAGACGTCATCGCCCTTAAACAAAAAGTTTCCTAAGATAGAACGAAGGGCAAGTTCAGAGTAGTTCGGATTGTTGACGTTTTGTAGAACTGTTTTATTTTCGTCTAAAATTTCTAATTCTTGGGCATAGTATGCGACGTCCGCTTTCATATTGAAAGAAATCGTTCCACTTTTAGGGGTGAGCTTTGATACTAACAACTTTAAAAGAGTAGATTTTCCTATTCCGTTTTCTCCCACTATTAAAAACTTTTCATTTTTAGTAAGTGTAAAAGATAAGTTTTCGTAAAGATTATCTTTGCCAGGATAACCAAAAGTCAAATTGGTTACTTCTAAAGGGACTTTTCCTATTTCTCTCAAAGGATCAATTTTGATGTTGACTCGTTTATATTCTTTGTCGCGCGTCTCGAGCTCGTCAAGTTTCTTCTCTAATTGAATCCTTCGCGATTCACCTAATCTTTTTAATTTATGATTGGTTCTTGAGGCTTGTTCAGCTCGTTTGACTATTTCTTGTAATCTTTCGATCTCTCTTTCTTGATTAACTATTCTAGTCTCTTTCTCAGCCATTTCTTTTGCGTATGTCTTTTTAAATTTGGAATAGTTACCATCGTATATTTTAATTTTATGATTCGTCTTGTTGATAAACATTATTTTATCCACAGTTACGTTTAAGAAATCGATGTCATGGCTTATTATTAAGGCAGTTCCTCTATAATTTTTTAGATAATCTATGACAAAATCTTTGGTCGTAGCATCTAAGTGATTCGTAGGTTCATCTAAAAGGAGAACATCAGAATTAGAAAATAGTAGTTTGGCAAAGGCAATTTTTGATTTTTGACCACCAGATAGATCTCCTACACGCATCTCTAGCATGCTATCATCTATTTGCATGTGTTCGATCAATTCGAGTAGGTCTTCATCGGCTTCGTATTCATCTAAAACGTCGAGGGTATCTTGTATCTTCGCAGCTCTCTTTAGTAGTCTTTTTTCTTCTTTTTGGTCAACTTCACTGAGGTGGGTATATATTTCAGTCAGTTCACTTTGTAATTCTTTAATAGGTCTACCGCCGTATATGTAGTCCCAAACTGTCATATTTTTTTCGGTAAATTCGATCTCCTGGGGTAGATGTCCTATTCTCATACCGCGTATATCGATATTTCCAGAATCTAGTTCTACTTCCCCTAGAAGGATCCTAAATAGAGTAGTTTTTCCTGCTCCATTAACGCCGACTACTCCCACTTTTGTATTAGACGGTATTTCGAACGAGGCTTCTTCGTATATCATTTCATTGCCAAAAGAAAGATTTAAATTTTGACCTTTCATAGTTATCACGTCCATCTGAGTAATTATACAAAAGAATTCATTCTCTATCAACAAAGAAATGAGTTAATCTTACATCTTTTTTCTAAATCTCATTTAAAGATGTTCATCTTTCTAGTGAACAGTCTAAAAGATAAGTACTATTTGACAAAAGATTTTAAATATTGTACTATAATATGGCTTTTCTGAAAGGGGAATTATAATGGACGTTATATGTTGTGATGTCGATGGAACTTTGACAGATTTTGAAGGCTTTGTATTAAGATATGGAGAATTTTTTTTAAAAAAGTTTTACAACATAACAGAGCTGGAGATAAATTTCCAAGGATATGATTTAGATGAAGTTTTTATCGATCAAAAGTTAGGCGAGTATATCGAAAGAATGTATGGAGTTACAGTCGAAGATGTTTTAAATAAGTTTTGGAACCTTTTCTATATCCTCTATGTTAGCCAGAGATTAAAAAGAGGCGCATCATCATTTTTTAGAGAATTAACACGAGAAACTGAAAGTAAATTAGTAATTACAACATCTAGAAAAAAGTCGACGTCTGATTCTCTTTTGGGACATTTTGTAAGAAATACTATAATCGCCCAGTTGAGATTGCACTTTATTCCCTATAAAGACGTGCGCTTTTTTGAGGACGATCCTGCTAAAGTCGAGTATATAAAAAGAGTAAATCCGATTTTGGTTTTCGACGATAAGCCGAAGATCATAGAAGAGCTCAGTGGCGACGGTATGAATGTCGTATGCTTGGATGCTCTTTATAACAGAAAGTGTGATGTTGGAGCACTAAGAATAAAGACGTATGGCAAAGAAGAATTAGCTAAGACGTTGGAATTTAAAAGGAGGTAAACTATGGAATATTTAGAAAAAGAAGTAAATCGGACGGAGTCTGTATATCAAGCTACAAGGGTAGTTGTGACACCGTTTTTGAAAAGTAACTTTAAACCTATTATATTGAATAAAGATCTCGTTCCAAAAGGGAAGAATAGAGGCATAATATATGCGCCTAATCATAGGTCTACTATCGATCCTTTTGCTGTTACTACTGCAGTGGAGGATACAATTCATTGGGCAGCGTTGAAAAGGTTTTTTGATGCGGAGGATAGCATTTTTAATAACAGTAAAAATCCTCTTTTATGTCAATTGACGAAATATATGTTTACGACTATGGGATTTATTCCTATCGACAGAGATTCCGTCAACTTAGATTCTCTTAGACTTATGAGTAGATTCTTAAAAGATTGTAGAAGTATTGGGATATTTCCTGAAGGAACTACTAATAAGCATCCCGATCAGTATGATCTTGGTGAGGTAAAACCAGGATTATCTATCATCGCGAGAAAAAGTGATGCCTGGATTCAACCGATATCACTAGTTTGGATAAAGGATAAAAGAATCGCTAATCGAGTTATCATAAACTTTAGGGAACCATTTCTTTCTAATGGAAATAAAAATAAAATTACCGAATTGTGGACGGATGAAGTTCAAGAAGGGATAAGACAAAATAAAGAAGTAATTGCAACACTCACTCAAATAGCAGATGAGTCATCTGCCAAGAGACTTTCTTTAAAAATCAAATAGTAAGAAGCTGTTTGATTTTTTTTATTTCTTTTGTTATACTTAAGGACGATCGTAGGTGAAGTATTATGCACATGAGTGTCCCATTGCTTATAGGAAGTCTTTTTTATGTAACTCTGATAGCGTACCTGTTTTTCAGCAGAGAAAGAGTAAAATCCTATGAGACAAAATTGTATTCTATTCTTCTCGTCGTAGATATTATCGGAATAGTTTTAGACATAATAGGTATTTTTTCTCATCTATACCTTCCAGAAGGAAGTTTGTTTAGATGGGGAGTAGTCAAGCTGTATCTTCTTTTCTTATTAGGAGTTATGTATTTGTTGACACTTTATATATATTATTCGACTACACGAAAATCCAGAAGATTTTTCTATATAATATCTTCTATATATGCTGTTTTAGGGTTAGTAAGTCTATTTTTACCATTCGCATATTTTAAAGATGGGAGCAGTGTCTACGTTTCTGGTCCTAATTGTGTATTCGTCTATGCTGTAGTAGGTGTTAGTATGGTCGGGTGGGTATTTTATTTGTTGAAAAATCACAAAAACATCAAGTCGAGCAAATATATTCCTATAGTATTTCTGATCGTGTTTATTGTACCGATCGTCGTGATACAGATGTCGAATCCAGAATATTTGCTCGTCACAGCATTAGTTTCATTTATAGTCGTATTCATGTATCATACTATCGAAAATCCAGACGTCAAAATGATCGTCGCTTTGAATGAAGCAAAGTTGTCGGCAGAGAAGGCAAATCGAGCAAAATCAGAATTTTTGTCAAATATGTCACATGAAATAAGAACTCCACTGAACGCTATCGTAGGATTCTCAGATTGTATTATGGAGGAAAACGATTTAAAAGAAGCTAAAAGTGATGCGAAAGATATAAAGTTAGCTTCAGAGAATTTGCTAGAAATAGTAAACGGAATTTTAGATATTTCTAAAATTGAAGCTGACAAAATGGAGATCGTCGAAACGGATTATGAAATTATGGCTACTTTAGATAATGTAATTAAGTTAGTAAAACCTAGATTGATCGATAAGCCTGTCGATTTAGTCGCTAAATTTGCAGAAGATATTCCTCACGTTTTACATGGAGATGGTGGAAAACTTAGACAAATAGTGACAAATATTTTAACGAACGCTGCTAAGTATACAGACAAAGGAAAAATTGTGCTCTCAGTAAATTGTGTAAATGAAGGAGATCTTTCAAGTTTAATAATCTCTGTCGAAGATACAGGACGAGGTATAAAAAAAGAACAAATGGATAGCCTGTTTAATAAATTTCAAAGACTCGAGGAAGATAAGAATACGACTTTAGAAGGAACGGGTCTCGGCTTAGCAATAACCAAAAGATTTGTCGAAATGATGGGAGGTAAGATAGTAGTCCAAAGTAAGTATGGCGAAGGATCGAAGTTTACGGTATATCTGCAGCAAAAAATAGTTCAAATGATCGATTATGGAGATAAAGAGGAATTGATCAATACAGTAGAATTTAAGATGTTAGATTTTTCTGATTCTCGCATTTTAGTAGTCGACGATAATAATATAAACCTCAAAGTTGCTCAAAAACTTTTATCGAACTATGGAATGTCTATAGATTTTGCAGAGAGTGGATACGGAGCATTGGATAAACTAAACTCTGGTGAGAAATATGATTTAATTCTATTGGATGTCATGATGCCTAAGATGGATGGAGTCGAGACGCTTAAACATATCAGAGAAGATTTTGGAGAAAATATTCCCGTGGTGGCTCTGACTGCTAATGCATTGTCTGGGTTGAAAGAGAAATATATCGAAGACGGTTTCAATGATTATCTTTCTAAACCTATCGATAAAAGTGAATTGTATAGGGTATTAGTTACTTTCTTAAACGATAAACTTAAGAAGAAAGAATTTAAGGAGCCTGAAAAGGAAATTGTGATTCCGAAATTGAGGGAAACAGAAAACGCTATAAAACATGTCTTAATCGTCGATGATAATAAGATAAATATCAAAATTGCAGAAAAACTGTTAGAACATTTTAAGTTTATAGAAACAGAGAGCGTTTTATCTGGAAAAGAAGCTTTAGAGCGAGTAGGAATAAAGAGTTATGATTTGATATTCTTAGATATTATGATGCCTGAGATGGATGGAGTTGAAACGTTAAAACGTTTGAGAGCTTTGAATTTTGCAAATCCGATCGTTACCCTTACTGCTGACGCTGTAGAAGGCTCAAGAGAAAAATATTTAAATGCAGGTTTTGATGAATATATTGCAAAGCCAGTTAGCATAGATAAGTTACAAAAAATTATAGATAAATTTCTACGATGATCGTATTAAAAACAAAAGTTTTTTACATTCTTTTTGCCGGTATTTCTTAAATTCCGGTTTTTTTATGATGGAAAATCTAGATATAGCAACTTTTTCTTGACTTCTGAATAAAATGTGATATAATATCATGCAATCAGGGGTGGTTAGGTTGAATAAGGTGAATAAAAAGGGGATAAACACGCTTATATTGAGAACAGCCTTAGAGATAGTAATGATAAGCATTTTCGTGGTTTTAAGTTATTTTGTCTTTTCGATGAATAACTTGCAGAGTTCTGCTAAAATAGCAGAAGCTTATAGTCAAGACGATTATGATTTTCAAACATCTTTTTCAAGAACTTCAAGTAATATCGACGATATAATGACGTTTAGCAATCTTTTGGATAAAGGTGAATTGGTCGTAAGAAATCCGAATAGACTTGCTAAAAATGTCAAAATAGTCATGTTGATTGAAGGAAATGAAGAAGTCGATTTAGAAGCTTTAGAAATTAAAGTTAACGATCGCGCAGTGGATTTAAGCAATATTACTTTCGATGGAGAAACTTATAAAGTAGAATTATCTAACTGTCTTATAGGTGCTTATAGCAACTATAAAGATATAGTAGAGTTCTATGGTGAGTCGTCGAGTAATATCGATTTCAACTATACATTCCAAGTTAGTGAAAATCTCTAGTAATAGAGTTTTTTTCTGTATAAATTTCTTCTTTTGAAAGAAAATATTAGTAAAGGATGATGAAATATGAACGGCGATAAAGAAATAATTGCTTATATGCAGGAGAGTATCGATATGGGTATCGAGGCACTGGAAACACTTGCTAAAAACTTAGAATCTACAGATAATAAAATAAAGAGTAACGTCTTGAAAGCGTTGGAATGTTATAAAGGTTTTCAAAAAAAATGTAGTGTCTTTGCTAAAGATGGTGAGCCTATAAAAAAAGGTAATTTGCTATCTGTTATTATGGCTAAGATGGGAACTAAGGCAGAATTTATGAAAGATAACAGCGATGCCAAGATTGCTGATACTTTGATTCAAGGCTACAACATGGGCGTAATAGATATAACTAAAAAGATTAAAAAGTATAAAGGGGATGTTTCTAAAGAAGTGTTGAAACTCGCAAATGAATATAAGGAAATGCAAGAAAAAGGCATTCGCGATGTGAAAGGGTTCTTGTAAGAAATAGATATTGCTATCGAGCAATTTTTTTTATAAATTTACATACAAATTAATGCTTTTTTGGTAATCTTATAATACACTTTATTTAAAGTAAGAAGTGGTTGATGATGGATGAGAAATTAAAAAGAAAAATGCTGATAATCGTATCGATATGCGTATGATCGAGCGCGATGATGCGTTGATAGATTATTCTGCCAACATTGACATGCTAGATTTAAGAAATAAACTATATGGTGCGGTCATCAAGGAGTCTGCAAGTATAAAAACTGAAGATTTTAACATCTTTATATTACTGGACAATCGATTTATTTTCGGAGCGATTTTATGTATTATAACTTCGATGTCTACCATTATAATTTGAGTAAAGGTCAGTATCTAGATAACAAAGAACAAATATTTATTTCCAATTATGATAGATATGAATGGGATAGTGGCGTTGTTGTCTTTCGGAAAAGGTATGACTTTTCTAAATAAATATTTAGATCGAAAAGCTTTTTATTACTATGTTTACGACCTAGATGGAAACAAAATTAAAACGAGAAAGGACTTTCGGAAACGAGAGTTTTTTTTGTAAAATGTTTGTCGACAAAATATGTAAAACAGAGACAATTTACAAAATAGATTTACATCTGTTATAATATATTTATCAAGGGAGCGATATCTGTATGAAAGTAAAAGTCGGAGTCAGTAATAGACATGTGCATTTAACCAAAGATACTTATGAATATCTTTTCGATGGAAAGATGATGGAAAAGCGAAACGAATTATCTCAAGCAGGAGAATTCGCATCGACCGATACAGTCGACTTAGAATATGACGGGAAAACTATATATCACGTGAGAGTTGTAGGACCATTTAGAAGTCACGATCAGATCGAACTGTTGGGGAGCGATATAAATTATCTAGAATTACATGCTCCTGTAAGACGAAGTGGAGATTTAGAAAATACACCATCTATAAAAATTAAAAATGGAGATAAAGTCGTGGAAACAGACGGTGTGATACGGGCAGAAAGACATGTCCATGTAAATACAGATGATCAAGAGAGATTAGGGTTATTCGAACGGGATAAGGTTCACTTAGTGACACGCAAGGGAGAAGTCGAAGCTTTTGTGAAGATCAGTAAAAATGCCCGTTTAGAATTACATATCGATAAAGATGAAGCCGAAGAATATGGACTTTCAACCGGAGATGAAGTAGAAATTCGGAAAATATAAAATTTAGTAAATTAGAGGTGAGAAGTATGTGTCGTTTTAAAATTGGGAATATAGAGATCAAAAATAGGATAGTTTTAGCCCCGATGGCGGGCATTTCAAATTCAGCATATAGACGCATAATAAAAGAGATGGGCGCAGGTCTCATATATGCCGAGATGGTAAGCGATAAGGCGATAGTGTATAAAAATGAAAAGACTTATGATTTGCTTAAGATGAGAGACGAAGAGAGACCTATCGCTCAACAGATATTTGGAAGCGACGAAGCATCGTTCGTGGAAGCTGCAAAAGAGATAGAATCTACAATGAAGCCAGACATCATCGATATAAACATGGGTTGTCCTGTTCCAAAGGTAGCTGTAAGAGCTCAAGCAGGCAGTGCTTTGTTAAAAAATCCTGAGAAGATCGAGAACATCGTTAGGAGTGTTTGTGAAGCAGTTTCTGTTCCAGTCACAGTAAAAATTAGAAGTGGATGGGACGATAAGAGTATAAATGCTGTCGAAGTGGCTAAACTATGTGAGAAGGCAGGAGCAAAAGCGATCGCGATCCATGCGAGAACTCGAGCTCAAGGATATTCTGGAAAAGCCGACTGGAAGATCATCAAGGCGGTTAAAGATGCTGTTAGTATTCCCGTCATAGGGAATGGTGACGTGACTAGTCCCGAAGATTTTAAACGTATGCTCGATGAGACCGGATGCGACGCTGTCATGATCGGACGTGGAGTTCTCGGAAATCCGTGGCTCATCAAAGAAATTAGTGAATTTATGGAATATGGCGAGATAAAAACTGTACCTACCTATAAAGATAAGATCGATATGATACGTAGACATTATGAATTATTGCTCGAAGATAAGTCTGAACAAGTAGCGCTTTTAGAAATTAGAAGTCATGCGATCTGGTATTTAAAAGGAATGCCAAAAAGTGCCGAGATAAAAAATCAAATATGTAGTTCAAAGAGTTCAGAAGAAATATTCTCAATATTAGATAGTTATTACGATACTTGCTTCTAAATCACTATTGCAAGATGCCTTTAGATGTTAAAATTTTAATCAGTGGAGGCTGCTTGTAAATGGCTAGAAAATCAAATCTGGAAAAAGTTTATAAAGTGAAATGTCAAAAGGGATATTATCTATTTAAGTTGAATTCTCTCTTTGAAGATAGAAAGGTTACGAAAAATTCTGTAATCGTCGAAAAAGAGATAGATTTTAACAGTATACAGAGGCTAATTAAAGGCGAACTATCGAGGATTGATTTAGATATAATCGCGAAATTATGTAACAAATTAGACTGTAAAATAGAAGATATCGTCGAGTACGTAAGCGAAGAGAAAAAATAAGCGAACTTTGAGGTTTGCTTATTTTGTGTATTGTTAGGTCACAGAAATGTTTTTTATTTTATGGCACAATATTGTCGGTGATGAAGTATGGTAAAAAATGATCCTAAAAAGGAAAAGGATAAGAAGCTTTTAAAGAGCAAAATTTCGTATAATATTAAGAAGTATCGTAAAATAAGAAATTATACTCAAGAGGAACTTTCAGAAATAGTCGATATATCACACGATTTTATGAGGAGGATAGAATCTTCCGATGGCAAAAATGGTCTATCAATTTTTACGCTTTATAAGATAGCTTTAGCTTTAAACGTCAGTATCGATAAATTAGTGGAGTTAGAGTTAAGAGATGAACCTTAAGACGTTTGGTAAGTAAAATGCTAGACGGTTTTGTTTGCATAATTCATATATTTCACTTATAATAGATTTATAAATAAAGAATAGAGGGATATGCTTATGTTTTTTGAAAAGAAAAAGGCACTTACAAATGCAGAAATATATAAACTAGATGGCTATTTTAGGGCGGCGAACTATTTGTCCGTTGGACAACTCTATCTATTAGATAACCCGCTTTTGAAAAGGCCTTTGAACGTAGACGATTTAAAGAAAAATGTCGTTGGACATTGGGGAACAGTTCCAGGACAAAACTTCATTATTACCCATTTAAATCGTGCGATAAAAAAATATAACTTAGAGATGATTTTAGTCGTCGGTCCCGGCCACGGTGGGAATGCAGCCGTATCTAACTGTTATTTGGAGGGTACGTATACTAATGTCTATAGCGACATATCTCAAGATGAAGAAGGTATGAAGAAACTTTTTAAACAGTTTAGTTTTCCTAAGGGAATATCTTCTCACGTCGCACCTGAGACACCAGGATCTATAAACGAAGGTGGAGAACTCGGTTATTCTCTCGCGCACTCTTTTGGAGCGGTACTCGATAATAAGAATTTGATCGTAGGCTGTATAGTCGGAGATGGAGAAGCGGAAACGGGACCTTTAGCAGCCAGTTGGCATTTAAATAAGATAATCAATCCGAGAACTGATGGAACGGTTCTGCCAATTTTGCACTTGAACGGTTTTAAAATATCGAATCCTACAGTTTTGTCTAGAATTCCTCGAGAAGAGTTAAAGTCTTTTCTACGTGGATGTGGATGGAACCCTTATTTTGTAGAAGTTGACGATGTCATCTTGGCTCACGAGAAAATGGCCTCTGTTATGGATCAAGCAATAAGCGATATAAAAGAAATTAAAAGGGTCGCTGAACAAAGAGATAATATGGAAAGACCTGTGTATCCGATGATCGTATTTATTTCGAAGAAAGGTTGGACAGGGCCGAAAATAGTCGAAGAAAAAGAAATAGAGGGAACTTTTAGAGCTCATCAAGTTCCGATCGTAGTAGATCGTGAATCTGGAAAGAATCTAGATATTTTGGAAGCTTGGATGAAGAGCTATAGACCGGAAGAATTGTTCGATAATTCTGGTAGGTTATTGCGTACGTATGAAAGCATTTTACCGGATGAGGATCATAGGCTATTTGCGAGTCCTCATACTAACGGAGGTTTATTATTGCAGGAGCTCAGTACGCCTAATTATCGTTCTTATGGTCTAAAAGTCAACCATGGAAATGTCGAGGCTCAGGATATGACTGTCGTTGCGACATATTTGAGAGATGTCATTCGTCTCAATTCTAAAAATAACAACTTTAGACTTTTTGCACCTGATGAGACTCTATCTAATAGAATGGCTCCTTTATTTGAGGTGACTGATAGACAGTGGAATGGTTCTAGACTTTCTAACGACGAGTTTTTGAATTTCGACGGGACTGTCATAGACTCTGTATTGTCAGAACACATATGTGAGGGTATGTTAGAGGGATATCTTCTGACAGGTCGACATGGATTGTTCGATTCTTATGAAGCTTTTATTCGCGTCGTCGACTCGATGATAAGTCAGCACGCGAAGTGGCTAAAAGTATGTAGTGAGTTGCCTTGGAGAAAAAGTATCGCATCTTTAAATCTGCTTTTGACGAGTCATTGTTGGCAACAAGATCACAACGGATACACTCATCAAGATCCAGGTCTTTTGAATCATTTGGTAACTAAGAAGGCCTCTATCGTCAGAATGTATTTGCCACCCGACGCGAACTGTCTTTTGTCTGTGATGGATCATTGTTTAAAAACGAAGGATTATATAAATGTTACGGTTGCTTCTAAGCATCCGAGACCTCAATGGCTATCTATAAAAGAAGCTGAGGAACATTGTGCGAAGGGAGCTAGCGTCTGGAAATGGGCAAGTACAGATGGTGGGAAAGAACCAGATGTCGTATTAGCATGTGCAGGCGATACTCCTACTTTAGAAGTTTTAGCTGCTGCATCTCTGTTACACGAATATATCCCTAAACTAAAAATCAGAGTTGTAAACGTGGTAGATCTCATGAAACTTACGTCTGATCATCCTCATGGATTTACTGACAAGGAATACGATGCGATATTCACTAAGAAAACTCATATTATTTTTGCTTTCCATGGTTATCCATCTCTCGTTCACGAGTTGACATACAAAAGGCATAATCAGAATATGCACGTGCATGGATATATCGAAGAGGGAACTATTACGACTCCATTCGATATGAGAGTACAAAACAATCTTGATAGATATCATCTCGTCTTACAGGCTTTAGAATATATCAGTAAATATGAAGCACAGCGTACAGTTTTGAAGAAATATTGTAAGGATATGTTGAAAAAGCACGAATCTACGATCGGAGAGACCGGGTTGGATATAGACGAAGTGAGAAATTGGAAGTGGAAAGATTTAAAGTGATGAAGTGTTGCTTTCTAAGAAATATTGAGAAAAGACTAAAAGTAAATTAAGGACACACTGGAGTTATTCGGTGTGTTTTGTTTAGTCAATTTACCGATTGAAAAACTGTTATAATTGATTTCTATTTTGAGCTTGTTTTAATTTTAGTTCAAAGTTCACATAGCAAGAATTTTATAAAAAAGGCGTTTTTTTAATAAAAAGATTTTAAAATAAGGCTACTAAATCTATTTTGAGTTTAGGTTGAGGCTGAGGGCGTTCATGTGATATAATATTACGCGAAAAGGTCGTGTTTGTATGAAGAAAAGTTGGGTAATGGGGCTAGCAGTTGCTATAATTTTAATCGTCGGAGTTCTCTTAACATTTAAGACATGTGCAAAGATTTTTAAGGATGAAAAAGAAAAAAAGGCTTTGGAAAACGCAACTATAATCGTCAATTTAAAAGATGACTTATCTGTCGCTTTCGATACAAAAGCTAAAATAAGCGATTTTATAGTCGATTTAAATGGAAAAATAGTCGAGGATAAGTTGGTAGATACTACTAAACTCGGAGATAAGGAACTGTTTTTTGAATATATAAATGACGAAGGAATCAAGATACCTTACAGTTTTACGGTGAATGTAAAGGACGTCGTAGCCCCTATCTTATCATTAGGTGATTCTTATACAGTTGACACGAAATTTGAAGGAACTTTAGAGGAGAAGATACTGTGCGCGGACGATCATGATGATGAGCCTATCTGTAAAGTGGTTGGTGAATATGACCTAAAGAAAGTGGGCAGCTATAAACTTCAGTTTGTTGCAGAAGATGCTAGTG
>CASRZA010000026.1 GCA_949439935.1 uncultured Bacilli bacterium | reverse complement strand
TTCTGATACTTCCATCTCCATTGAATCTGATTATTCTCCACCACATATCTTGACCCGATGCATCTTTGCCGAATTTGATGTAGTTATTTGGTGCTGTTCCTCTATAATAGTAACTAGTCCCATAGTCATCGGCCATGCTGAACAGGCCATCCGCTGTCTCATCTGTCGTTGCAGGATCGGCAAAGTTCGTCGGATTATTCGGATTAACTTTGATATTTAATTTATCTAATTTCTCTTCCAAAGACGTTCCGAAGGCAGCCGTGACGACTACGCGCCCAGCCCAAGTTTTATTTTGAGCATTCTCTAAAGTTCCATTCTCGTTTATCCAAAATTTTAAGCTCGTAGTTTTACTCTCGCCGGCTTTTAAACTGAAAGTGTCTATTATATAAGAAGTCTCGTATGAAGATTCTGTGACAGATGTCGTATTAGAGCCACCAAAAGTACGGACGGTGTCACCGAATAAGTAATTCACTAAGTTGTCTTCTAAAGTGCTGTTTTTTAATACCTCGAAAGCGACTGTGACGTCCACGGACTTAGTAGTATCGTTGTTCGTGATCGTATAAGTGTAGCTATCCTTTAACTTCCTTCCATTCTCGTCGGGCATAGGATAAGTTTTGGCAAGACTTATACCTGGGACGTTTTCTGTATAACTGATGTCCGGTAAAGTTCCTGGGACTACCCCACCTTGGGTCGTGAAAAGTTCACCTTCCCTGAGTTCTACTGTGAAGTATGCAAAACTCACAGAAAAGACCGTTACTACAACTAAAAGTACTGCTGTAAAAATGATAGCTTTCTTATAATTCCATTTATCCATCTTTATCACCTACTATCTATATTTTAAAGAATTTTTCACAATTAATCAAGAAATATAACAAAAAAACTGTTTACTATACAGTCATTTTGTTTATATAGAATATCGATTCATTTTTGATATCTATGCTCGAAGCGATCTTATTGGCGTTTGTCACAGTCATATTTCTATACGTCTCCATTATGTCATCTGTGATCTTCCCGTTCGATAAAACGTCGTCTTCTAAATCCTCTGCGACGGCAATTATGTCGTTGAAGTGTAAAATGAACGACGAGATGTTTGAACGTTTAACTCTTTCCATTTCCTCGGGAGTAACTTTTATGCTTTTAAGCTCTTGTCTGATCAGATCGATAACCTGTTCTTTATATTCTGTCTCTGTTTCAAATGTGAGTAGAACATACTCGTCCCTGATCTCTCGTGCGGTGTATAGATCCCACGTGATCAAGTTCTCATCGATCAATTTCTCCAGCAGATCCGAAGTCGGACCGAATTTGATCTGCAAGATAGCGTCTAGATAGATCTTTAAAAGCGTATCGCCAAATCCCTTAAATGCAGTTTTATCGATCTTATAACCTATCTTCAACTTTGGAACACTGACGTCCATTTCCCTCTCTTCGTATTTGACGTCGACTTCGACGGTCTCGCGAGGAACTCTCTTAGTTATCTTAGATTTACTAGGAAAATCTTTCGAACTTTGATTTTCCTTTATGATAGCAAGTGCTTCCCAAGGCGAGAACTTACCGGTTAAAACCATGAACATGTTAGAAGGCGTATAAAACGTGTCGTAACACTTTTCTAATGTCTCCGCTGTGACTTCCTTGATATCTTCGACAGTTCCACTTATCGTGTATTTATGTCTATCTTGCTTATTCAAATTATACTCCAAACCGAAATTCAATACGGCATTCGGAGTGTTGTCGTACATCTTGATCTCTTCTTTGATTATACCTTTTTCTTTGTTTACACTGCCAGCTTGAAACACCGGATTTTGTACATAATCTAAAAGATACTCTAAATTCTCTTTGAACTTATTGCTAGAGACTACCTCGTAACACGTATAATCGTAAGTCGTAAAAGCATTGACAGAACTTCCCATCTTGGCAAATTCTTCAAAGGCCGTGTGTCCATCTCCCTCCTGAAACATCTGATGCTCCAAAAAGTGTGCTGTCCCGTTTGGAACACAAGTATATACTTTTGAATTGCCTTTCTTGAACTCCGTATCGACACTGCCGAACTTGACATTCATAGTCAAATAGAAATTCTTAGCTGTCTCTAAAGGATACATGTATACTTCTAATCCGTTCTGTAACTTTTCATAATAGACAGTTTCTTCTATTTCTTTGTATACGATCTTCTTCATTGTTCCCCTCTCATTCTGTACGTCATTATAAGATGTATCTTCTTTGCGACCACTTCTAGATCTCTGACGGTGACTTTTTTAAATTCGTCTATTCGTTCTTCTATATCTGGCAAAGATGCTATATTCTTAAAAAGGTACATGTCTATAAGCCTATCTGGACTGTCGAGGATCAAGTTTAAACTCGTGATTACTAGTTCTTTGACATTATCCAGTTCTTCTCTAGTGATATCGCCTTTTAGCATGCTTTTAAGACCGTCCTTGATCAATTTGAGAGTTAACTTAGTGTTATCTTCATCTATAGCTGTGTGCACTATTAAAACCTTGTCATATTTTTGATAGAAAGTCGACACATTATAACATAGTCCGTTTTCTCCCCTTAAAGCCTTATAGAGTTTGCTCTCTAAAGACCCAGAACCGAAGATCATATTAAATAAAGGCATTACGTAGTTCATTTCATATTCACTCAAACAGTTTAAAGAATAAAGTTCTACCAAATTAGTTTGAGTAAGCTCACAATTCTTAACGGCAGACCTCGCCTTTTTGTGGTTGACTTCATCTAGATAGATATTAGCCTTAGCAGTAGGAATACTGAGAAATTTCGCGTATCTTCTCGATATCTTATTTATCTCTTTCATATCTAAATTACCTATGATATATATGTCTCTAGAACTGTTTTCTAAAAAGTCTTCATAAAATTTAAAAAGTTTTCTAGGAGTGATAGAATCTAGTATCTCGGCATCTCCACTGGCATTAAAACTTCGCACGTCGCTTGAGTCGAGTTCCTTAAATGCGTTCAATATGCTAGCTTGTTTAGGATCTTCTTTGAGCGCATCGATGTCGAGCTTAACTCTTCTTTTGATCCTCTCGAAAGTCACCTCGTCGAACTCGCCATCTCTTGCATTAGGATTTAAGATCATCTCGAACAACATCTCTATCGATTTCTCCAAAGTTTCTTTGTCGGTGTATTTAGGATCGAGAAAATCTAAGACGAAATTCGTAAGTATTACTCCCCCAACCCTCGAATTCACCGTGTATATATTCGCATTATAAAGATCGGAGAGCTGTCTTGCTAAAAGCTTCCTAGTCGGGTATTTTTTAGAATTTTCCATGAGAACAGAAGCGAGCAAAGAAAGATACGTGATGTTCTCCTTCGTCACAGGCGTCCTAAATATTACTTCCATATGCGCACTTTTAAACTTATCAGTTTCTATAGTATAAAGATTATAAGTATCATTTTCGAATATGTCGTATTTCATATTTTCCTCTTTCTAAACTTTATTATGGTACTAAATTCCATTTTTATGATCATATTTCTTTAAGTAATCTATTTAATTCTACAGCGTACTCCATAGGAAGTTCACGTTTAAACTCTGAAACAAACCCGGCGACGACTAACTCCTTTGCTTCTTCCTCGCTTAAGCCTTTACTCATGAGATAGAAAAGTTTCTCTTCGCTCAATTTAGAAACAGAAGCTTCATGTTCCAAAGTCGATGACTCGTTTGAGACGATGTTCAAGGGATATGTGTCACTTTTGCTTACTTCGTCGAGGATTATCGTATCACATTTGACCGTTGCAGAAGAATTGACTGCACTCTTAGTAATCTTGACTTCTCCACGGTAGTTTGCAATTCCTCCACCTGATGCGATAGATTTAGAGACGATTTTGCTTTTGGTGTTTTTGCCTAAGTGTATCATCTTAGCTCCAGCGTCTAGTACTTGACCCTCTTTCGCATAGGCTATACTTATCGAATTGCCACACGAACCTGCGCCCTTTAATATACAACAAGGATACTTCATCGTAACGCCGCTTCCGACATTTCCGTCGACCCATTCCATGAGACCACCATCTTCGACAACTGCTCTTTTTGTAACTAGATTGTAGACGTCCTTACTCCAGTTTTGTATCGTCGAGTAGCGGACTTTCGCGTTTTTACCTACGTAGATTTCGACTACCCCCGCATGCAGAGAATTCACCGAATAACTCATAGCTGTACAGCCTTCTATATATGAAAGTTCGGCTTCGTCATCGACGATGATGATCGTCCTTTCAAATTGTCCGAGAGCCATCGAGTCGATCCTAAAATAACTCTGTAAAGGTCTATCTAGTTTTGTCTTAGGAGGAATATATATGAAAGAACCTCCACTCCAAAGAGCACCGTTTAAAGCTGTAAACTTGTTCTCGTCGTATTTAACTAAATTATTGAAGTACTTGAAAAACAAGTCGGGATACTTTTTCAAAGCGTCATCTGTAGACAAGAATATTATCCCTTTTTCTTCGAGTTCTTTGCCGAGCTTATGATATACTACTTCGCTTTCGTACTGGTTAGTTACACCACTCAGATATTTATTCTCGGCCTCGATTACGCCTAAATCGTCGAAAGTCTTCTTTATCGAACAGTTTACCTTATCCCAAGTAGACACATTGTCTTGAGCTTTTTTATAATAATTTATCGAAGAAAAATCGATGTCGAGCTTCGGACCGAATCGTGGCATATCTAAACCAAAAAATTTATCCATCGATTTCAATCTGAACTCGAGCATCCAAGCAGGCTCACCCTTCTTAGAACTTATTTCTCTTATCATGTCTTCATCAATTTCTGTATACATGCTCATCACCCTTACAAACAATTATACCACTAAACTTAATTTAGTGGTACTTCAATAGTTAAAACTCTAAATCTTATGTAGGCATTTTTTGTTTAGATACTCTTGTTTTTGCCGTTTTTAACGATTTCGAGAAGTTGAATCCACGTCGTACGTGATACGTAGTCGCCATTTTCGCATTTTTTTATGAATTCTAAAGCCAAAGGATAGGATACAAAAGGTTCAGCATTCAAATATAATCTCGCGTCTGTATCGAAACTATTTTCTCTATGTGCTCTTACGTATTTAGATGATACATGAACCCAGCCAGATCCTTCTCCTGGTGCTGTTCAACTGTAATTATTTAAAGAGTTCATCAAGGAAGTGTTATCACTAATTAAAAACTTCATTTCTCGAACTTGTTGTGCAGTCTATACATCATCTATAGTCTTTAAATAATTTCTGACTGTTACAAAATCTTCTCGAAGTTTACCTTTTTGATATAATGAAATAAATTCATCCTTTGACATTTCTAAAATGCTCTTTTTCCAACGATTAAAAAGTGCAGACTCAAAGGCATCTTTATCACACGCATAGTGTTCTCCTTTGTGATACTCCTTTTTGGTACACTGCGTCATTCTTCCATAAAAGCCTCCAAAACCCTTATAACTGTTTTCAAAGTACCCTAGCAACTTTCTTATAACTTTATCGTCATCTATGGGATTCACTATTCCGTCTATAAAATCGATCATATTATAGTCATAAGTGCCGACGATTTTAAAATGATAGTTGTAAGTAATTTCATATCGACTAAATCTTTCCGGAACTTCTTCTGTGGGATTTTGTTTTATTAAGAGAATAACTACAATCTAATTTTGCCAAACTTCTCTCTATCTTTCCAACACAAAACCTTTTTTCGACTCTTTTATTTTAGTTTCATCGCGAAACAGTGCGAGAGGAAAAGTAATCTCCGTATCATAAGTATGCGTCGAATATGTCCTTAATGAACCGAATGGATTGTCCCCGTCGTCACTAATACTTACATTTCTTTTCATATTGCTAACTCTAATTCCTAGAAAATCTAAACTTTCAGATTGCTCTATAAGTGGGTCCTTTAAAGTAAAACTGATAGTTGAATCTAATGTAAAGTTCTCTTTCGTTAAATAATAGTATTGAGCCGTTGCAATTAATCTAGTTAACCCCTTCTTTAATGTTGGGTTTTGTGCACTCAAAAATTTTATTAATTCTTCTGGTAACGTAATTTTCTCTCCTTCGGTTATCTATTATACTTATCAAAAAAAAGCCAACTATCTGGCTTCTACGATCAATTTAATAGCGGTCTTTTCTTCCCCGTCGATAGTGATGTCGACGAATGCGGGTATACAGACTAAGTTTTTGCCACTAGGTGCGACGAATCCTCTAGCTATACATATCGATTTAATCGCTTGATTTAAGCTGCCAGCACCTACCGTCTGTAACTCTACACTTCCATTATTTCTAAATACATTTGCAATCGCGCCCGCTACCTTGTTTGGATTCGATTTTGATGAAACCTTTAAAATTTCCATTATTAAAACTTCCTTTCTAACAGTTAAATATATGTACTAGAAATTCGATTCATAACTAAAATTTAAAATAAGATTTACTTTTATCGAGTTCGACATTTTTTAAAGTTACCATCTCATCTATTGTGACGAACGCATAGCCTTCTTGTTGTAGCTGTTCCATGGCGAGAATCGCCCCATCGACTGATGTTTCATATATGTCGTGCAAGAGAACGATCGCCCCATCATGAGCATTTTTGACGATGTTCGCGGCAATTTTATCCTTATCCTTGTATTTCCAATCCTCTGGATCTATATCCCATAGGATAGTATACATATTCGTCAAACTTTTAATTTCGCTATTTATATTTCCATAAGGTGGTCTCAAAAGTCTCGGCTCCTCACCGATGATGGCATTTACGTTTGCATTTGTGTTTGTAATCTCTCTCAAAATGTCAGCATCTTTGAGTTTAAAAAGATTCAAATGACTATAAGTGTGGCTTCCTATCTGATTGCCCTGTTCGTAAGCTCTCAAAAGAGAACTACTATATTGATTTACCCTACTTCCTAGGACGAAAAACGTCACTCTCGCTTCAAAACGATCTAAATTGTCTAACAGTTTGTTAGTCGGTCCATTAGAAGGTCCATCGTCAAAAGTAAATGCGATCAACTTCTTATCCCTAAACTTAGTTAAGTCGCGCGTTTTCTTCTCGACGACTACGTCGCTCGGAATGTCGCTTACTTTCAAATATTCATCCTTTATGATACCTTTTAATTCGTTATAAGGGATCACTATTCTTATTTCTCCGTCAGCCCAACTAGCTACCTGATAAGGAGGGAATAAAATTTCCAACCCACTTTGCATAAAGGTAAAATGAGAAAAATTCTCGAAAGTGGCCTCAGTACCTTCCCTCACAGTATCCTCTAGAAAGTTTAAGTCGTTTTCCGCTCCATATTTTAAGATGTAAGAATAAGAAACATCGGCCAATCGTTTCAAAGAATCGGGTTCGACTAGAAAATGAGTTAGATCTACTTCTTCGCCAACATCTGTCTTAAAATAATAGGATTTATCTTCCCTAATATAATGAGCACCACCAGTATAAGAATATACCGTTAAGTGGACGCTCGTTATGTCTTCATATTCGCTCATCGAATTGCTAACCAAAAAGTCGTAGACGATCTCCTTATTTTCGAGATCTCTAACTGAATCTATGAACTCGCCTTTCTTTTCATCGATGTACTTTTTTATAGAAGCTATTATCTTCCTATTCTCCTTTTTATTTTCGATATCCGGATAATCTATCTTCATATAATAGTTTTCTTCCTTTATGATCTCATGGTTTTCTCCATTTTTTTCTATATTAAAAAAGAGAAATCCAAATAAGATTGCTAGAACTGAAATTACGATGATCAATTTTCCTCTATCACTTAATTTAAGATTTTTCTTTTTCATACTTCATCACTGCCATTCCTTAATATTATACCTCAAAACGACAATTTGAACCGCATTTTTGTCATCACTTTACGGTAAAATTAAAAGAAAACCACTTAGGGTTTTCCTGCTTTGTTTACTTGCCGATTTTACGATTCTTTTCTCGCGATCGTTTTTTCAGCCACACCCTTGATTTTACCTTCATCAAAAGGTTTTTGAATCATATCGACTATGTTATATGAAAATGCTCTTTGAATAGTCTCGTTGTCTCCTGAACCAGTTATTATAGAAACGGGTATCACTGTGAAAAGATTTGCCATTTTAAAATGTTCCAACACTTGGAAACCATCTACTCCGGGCATATTTAAATCTAAGAACATACATTTTATTCTGTCGTGTGGCGTGTTGTCGATTATACTTATAGCTTCTCCTCCGTCGCTTACTGCTATGACTTTATATTTATTGTCGAAGATCTTTTGGATAAAATTTCTCACTATATTAGAGTCGTCGACGACTAAAATGCACTCTTCTTTAACGACGTTTTCTAAAGTTTTTTCACTCGCGACGGCAACTGGGCTAACTTGATTAGAAGATACTGGAACTTCATCGTCTACTAATACTCCCATATATTTCTTAACTACGTTTACCATCTTGTGTGCTTCCTCCATCAGATGATCAAAGTTTTCTTGAACAAAGAAGATATCTGAACGCTTTCCAGCGAGTTCATGCTCATAAAACATGTCTCCCAAAGCTTCCATTCCAAAGTATCTGCAATCGCTCTTTAAAGAGTGGACGATTATGGCATAGTTAGCCATATCCTTCGCGTCTTTATATCTCTTCGCGTTCGCGAGTTTGCCATCTACTTCTTTCAAAAAGTCTTCTAGCATTTGGTCATAAGTGACCATATCTCCGAACAGTTCTAGACTCTTATCTAAATTTACTCCGCTGTTTTTTAATATATTAATATCTTTCATATATATAACCTCTCCCGTATTTTTACTAAATTAAGTATAACACCAAAACCGAGTTTTCTCAACATCTTATACTTTAAATTGTCCTATAAAAGTGTTAAAATGATGTATAGACAAATTAAGGAGAGATAAAAAATGAACAACATGTTGAGACGATTCGTCCAGTTGAGAAAACCGAAAGATGCTTTCTTTTTAGATGAAGAAAACGCCATAATCGTACTAAGTAGAAAAGATGCACCAGGAGATGTTTCTGTTCATGTAAGAGCAGTCGGAACAAAAATCAAGGAGATTAAACGATGGAATGAAGAATTATATTATTTCAATAGCAACCACGCGGCAAGAATTATTCCTGAACTACACCTATTAAAAGTTCAAAATAGTTCTGGCGGAATAGGTGCATTATACGATTATGCAAAAGGAAAATTCGTAGTACCGCAGGGAGTTTGGAGCGAAATAATGCTCCAATATAAAGGTGTAAATATAAACTTCATGGAAAAGTACGATTGCTTCGTCGCAAGGCTGACTATCTGCTCTGACCCGATAGACGAAGACGACCAAACTTTCATAAGTCCCGTGACAGGAGAATCGATCGCAAGGTTTTTCCATATAAAACGTGATTACTTTGCTATTCTAAACTTCGACGGTTCGATAAGATGCAATACTCTTTTTATGGGAGACGATCTAGGTAGGGTTCGCAAGACGATCGACTTAAATTGGTACGACTCCCTAGACGACTTCAAAAAAGTAAGAAAAGCCCAACTCAATTTGGAGAGAGATAAAAAAATTGCAGCCTATCGAAGACTTGTTCGCTTGACAGGAAGTACTTCTCCATACAAAGACGATGAAGTCTTAAAGGTTCTAGAATTTAAACCAAAAGAAGACTCTAAGCCAAACGCTTAAAGTCTTTTTCAATTCTTCAAAAATTGACTCAAAATTCTTTTCAACTCTTCTCGATAAACACATGGGAATTTCCATACCTTTGCGTATTCCCATAATTTTCATAGATTTTGAATATTCAAATATTGCCACTTTATGAAGATTTGACTTATTACCTTCATCAAATACTTTGTAACGCCACAATCGAACTTACTCTCTAAAATTTTTAAATAATCTATTTTTAATTTTCTTTGTTTTTCTTGTTTGCCCATATAAAAAACCTACTTTCTTTCGCAGGCTTATTTTATCAAACGATCGAATTTTGTTCAACTAAACTATTAAATTGTCTTATAATTATTGATAAATGAACACGCATTCTAAAAATTTATAGTCACCACTATTTAGGTAAAATGACGAACCTTTTTCCTTTTTCCTTGGTTATAACACCAGGAATTAATCTGCCATATGCATCACAAGTATACTCATTATCTAGTTGTAATCTCAACATTTTATATAAGATAGCTTTTTCTCTAGATGTATTCAACGAGAAACCTCTAATTCCATATTTTTTTAGATATGTATGATTTAGATAGATTTTAGCATTGACGTCGTTTAACTCGCTTCTGACGATACCATATCTTGCTAATATAGATGCTCTTTCACTCTTTAATACTGTCATCAGTTTGGCAGTAAAGATATCGAAATCCATAGTCTCATCGAATTTTATCGGTTCACAAAACCTCACTGTACAACTGTCATACAAATCTTCTTCATATTCTACTATTTCAGATGTTTCTCTATATTCAATTATTACTGGGACTATAGGGACTCTGGCTGCTATTGCCATATGAACTGCATCCGTTAGAACGGGTTGTAACAATTTATATGGATGCAAGTTTAGAATACATTCCCCGTACATAAAACCACAGTTGCCACACATCAAATTCGAAACGAGACGTGCCTTACTGTTCTCGTAAGATCCGGCATCCGTTCTATCAGCCAATATAGCTCCACATGAAGAGTAGACACTCTTGGCCACATTCCCAAGGTTATCGCTAGCGATCAAAGAGGAAGGGTTTATACCGAATTCATTTTGTAACACTTCTCTAATCACAAAATAATCTCTCATGCTCGTATGGTTAGATACGAATAAAACATTACCGTTTGGCATAGACCTTGTATCTTCTGCATCATAAAAAAATATACGCTTAGGTAAAAAAACTTTTCCTACGATCGAACTTGCTAAATCTCTTCTCCACGTCTTGTCCAATTTAGAACAATATTCTCTTAATTTTGAATAATACCTTTTTCTATTCTCTACCGATAACTCCTCATATTCTTTATTAGATAAAAAAATTCTATCAGCCATGTTGTTCCCTCTTTCTTTTGCTGCCAAAACATCATACCACAATTGCCAATCTTTGTAAAGTTATATAAACTTCTATCAAGAGATTTTCGCTAATTTATCGAACCGATCAGTAAAAAAAATTAAAAAAAGTGCCTTATTCAGCACTTTCTTCTTTATTTTCTTCGATTATTTCAACTTCTTCTGTCACGTCGTCTACATCTAAATCCATAGCAGTTTGTTCAGCATCGACGATTTCTTCAGATATTTCTGATTCTTTAGTCTCTAAGAATTTCTCCTCTAAAACTTCGCTAGGATCGTCTGATAAGAATTCTTTTTCGAGTTCGATCGAAATGTCAGAATATTCTCTCGCACCTGTTCCTGCTGGGATCAACTTACCGATGATGACGTTCTCTTTAAGACCGTTCAAGCAGTCTACTTTACCTCTAATAGAAGCATCTGTAAGAACTCTCGTAGTCTCTTGGAATGAAGCTGCTGACAAGAATGAATCGGTTTCTAATGAACTCTTAGTAATACCTAAAAGTACAGGTCTACCAGTTGCAGGCACTTTTCCTTCTAGAATGACTGGTTTATTTCTTTCAGTAAATTCACGAATAGAAATCGTCAATCCTGCTACCATATCAGAATCGTTACCTTCAACTATTCTCATCTTGTTGATCATACGGCTTGCGATAATCTCGATATGTTTATCAGAAACGTCAACACCTTGTGATTTGTAAACTTTTTGAACTTCTTCGAGTATATACTCTTGAGTAGTGATAGGGTCGGTTACAGCGAGCAACTCTTTAGGGCTTATTGCACCTTCAGTGAGTCTATCTCCTGCATTGACGTCGTCTCCTATCTCGACACAGACCTTCGCAGCATAACTAGTCACATGCTCTTTAGCAGTGATGTCGTTTTCTACTACAATTTTGTATTTTCCGTTCGTCGGTTCGATGATCGTCACTTTACCAGTTATCTCTGAAATTGTGGCTTTTCCTTTCGGAATACGTGCTTCGAACAATTCCTCGACACGCGGAAGACCTTGTGTGATATCTCCAACTCCGGCAACTCCACCTTCGTGGAATGTACGCATCGTAAGCTGTGTTCCAGGCTCACCGATAGACTGTGCAGCCATGATACCGACCGCTTCGCCCTTCTCTACTGTGATTCCGGTCGCCAAGTTTCTACCATAACACTTACGGCAGATTCCATGAGCACACTTACATGTAAGTATACTTCTGATCTCGACCATCTTAACGCCTGCTTTTATGATCTTCTTAGCGATACTTTCAGTAATTTCGCATCCTTTATCGACGATCATAACTTTCGTATTAGGATCTACGACCTTTTTAGCGGTATAGCGTCCTGTTATACGCTCTTGTAGGCTCTCGATTATAGAACCGGATTTATTATCTATGATATCGGAAACTTTAAGTCCTACCAAACTTCCACAGTCGTCCTCTTTAATTATGATATCTTGAACGACATCGACTAGACGTCTAGTCAAATATCCAGAGTTAGCTGTTTTTAAAGCTGTATCGGCATTACCTTTACGGGCACCATGACTCGATAAGAAGAATTCGTTGACGGATAGTCCTTCACGGAAGTTTGCAGTGATAGGTATCTCCAAAGAGTCTCCATTAGGTTTAGCCATGAGTCCACGCATTCCTGACATCTGGTTGAAGTTCGAATCAGAACCACGCGCGCCTGAATTTTTCATCATGAATATAGGATTATGTAAATCTGTTTTAGCATATCCTGCAAGTTCTGAACCTACTTGTTTAGTAACTTCTTGCCAAACATCACATACTTGCATGTGTCTTTCTTCGTCCGTTATAAGACCGCGTTTAAACTGTTTATTGATCTTATCGACTTTTTCTTGACCTACTGCAACGTATTCTTCTTTATGTTGACTCGTTACGATGTCGGCAATAGAGATTGTGACACCCGCAACGGTAGAATACTTAAATCCTAAATCTTTCAAATTATCGAGGTACACGCTAGTCTCAGTCGTCTTATATCGATCATAGACCTGAGCGATCAAACTCTTTAGATGTTTCTTACCAAAAGGTTCTGCAACAGGTAACTTACTAACGTATTCCCTGATATCAGTTCCAGGTTCGATAAAATACACGTCAGGTGTAATTCCCTCTATATTAGCCTTAGTAGGCTCATTTACATATGGGAAAGAATCTGGCAATATCTCGTTAAACACTATTTTACCAGCAGTAGTAACTAAGTATTTACCTTTCTGTTCTTCGGTAAATATTTTGTGTTTGAAAGAATTAACGGGAACAGCTATACGAGTTTGGAGAGCGATCTCTCTTCTCTCATAAGCCATCAACGCTTCGTTAGAATTTTTATAGACTTTACCTTCATTAGGTAGTCCAGCATCTTCCATAGTGATGTAATAGTTACCTATGATCATATCCTGTCCAGGTGTAACTACTGGAGTACCATCGGCAGGTTTCAAGATATTGTTACTTGCAAGCATCAACACTCTAGCTTCTGCCATTGCTTCTTCTGATAATGGCACGTGTATGGCCATCTGGTCTCCATCAAAGTCGGCATTAAAACCGGAACATACCATCGGATGCAGACGGATAGCCTTTCCACCTATTAAAACTGGTTCAAATGCCTGAATAGAGAGTCTGTGAAGCGTCGGAGCACGGTTCAATAGAACTGGATGCTCTTTTATTACATCTTCTACGATATCCCATACACATTCATCTTTAGAATCGATAAGTTTTTTTGCTCCTTTAATGTTGTGAGCAAGCCCTCTTTCTACGAGTTCATGAATAACGTGAGGCTTGAACAATTCCAACGCCATATCTTTTGGCACACCACATTGATAGATCTTTAAAGCAGGACCTACCGCGATAACTGAACGTCCAGAGTAGTCGACACGCTTACCTAATAAGTTTTGACGGAAGCGTCCCTGTTTACCCTTAAGCATGCTAGATAAACTCTTAAGAGCTCTATTTCCAGCACCTGCGACACTTCTTCCACGTCTACCGTTGTCGAACAACGTATCGACAGCTTCTTGAAGCATACGTTTTTCATTCTGAACGATTATGCTAGGAGCACCTAACTCCAAAAGTTTCTTCAAACGGTTGTTTCTGTTTATTATTCTTCTATATAAGTCGTTCAAGTCGCTCGTTGCGAATCTTCCACCGTCCAACTGGATCATCGGACGTAATTCTGGCGGAATAACTGGAATAGCGTCTAAGATCATCCACTCAGGTTTATTTCCAGACTCATCGAAAGAAACTAAACATTCGAGTCTCTTTCCGAGACGAATTCTCTTTTGACCAGTCGCATTTTCAAGATCTTTACGGATATCTTCTATCTCTTTTTTGACATCTACTGATTGCAAAAGTTCTTTGATCGCTTCTGCACCCATGCCTACTCTAAAAGTGTTGCCGTACTTTTCATAATAAGCGCGATATTCTTTGTCGGATAAAGTCTGTTTTGCTTCCAAAGGAGCTTTACCTGGATCTATGACGACATAGCTTACAAAGTACAAGACTTCTTCTAGTTCGCGAGGACTCATATCTAGGACTAATCCCATTTTTGAAGGAACGCCCTTAAAGAACCAAATGTGTGAGCATGAAGAAGCAAGCTCGATATGTCCCATACGTTCACGACGTACTTTCGCACGAGTTACTTCTACTCCACATCTGTCACATACGACATTTTTATAACGTAGTCTCTTGTATTTACCACAAGCACACTCATAATCTTTTGTTGGTCCAAAGATCTTTTCGCAGAATAGACCATCTCTCTCAGGACGAAGTGTACGATAGTTTATAGTCTCTGGTTTTTTAACTTCACCGTAAGACCAACTTCTTATCTTCTCTGGACTGGCAATAGAAATTTTAATTCCTTTAAAATTGTTGACTTCTAACATTATTCTTCACCGTCCATTTCCTTCAAATCTTCGATTATATCTTCTTCACTTTCAAAATCGTCATCTAACTCGCCGTCAAAATCCTCATCTTCATCGTCGAAGTATTCGTCCTCTTCTCCGTCTTCGTCATCTGCATCGAGAGGTCTAATAGGATCGTCTTTGATGACTTCGCCATTTTTCTTAGCTAATTTTCTTTCGTTTACTTCGTTCATCATCTCTAGAGTCTTAGCGTCGATCTCATCTATAGATATAGCATTATCTTCTTTATCTTCAGTATCTTCCAACTCTTTCAAGTCGTGAATGACATCTTGTTTATCTATAAATTGGATATCTAATCCTAGAGCTTGGAATTCTTTTATCATAACTCGGAACGCCTCTGGCATGCCGGCTTGACTTATATTGTTACCCTTAACTAAAGCTTCATAAACTTTTACACGACCTACGACGTCATCAGACTTGACAGTAAGCATCTCTTGTAATACGTGAGCTGCACCATAAGCGTAAAGTGCCCAAACTTCCATCTCACCGAAACGCTGTCCACCAAATTGAGCTTTACCACCCAACGGCTGTTGTGTAACTAAACTGTAAGGCCCAGTAGAACGAGCATGTAATTTGTCGTCGACCATGTGATGTAACTTAAGCATGTACATGACTCCGACTGAAACTCTATTTTCAAACGGTTCACCAGTGCGACCGTTTATCAAAGTGACTTTACCATCGTCATCCATATCGGCATCTTTCATCATGCCTAAAATTTCGTCGACACTTGCCCCGTCGAACACAGGAGTTGCTGTATATACGCCTAATTTCTTAGCCGCCATACCCAAGTGAAGCTCCAACAATTGTCCGAGGTTCATACGCGAAGGCACACCCATCGGATTCAACATTATGTCGACTGGTCTTCCATCTGGTAAGTAAGGCATGTCCTCTTCTGGTAAAACTAATGATACGACACCTTTATTACCATGACGTCCACTCATTTTATCTCCGACTTGTATCTTACGTTTTTGTACTATGTACACGCGAACGATTTTAGATACGCCAGCGCCCAACTCGTCAGAGTTCTCTTTGGTATAAACTTTTATATCGTGCACGATTCCGTATGTTCCATGAGGTACGCGAAGAGAAGTATCCCTAACTTCACGAGTCTTCTCACCGAAGATGGCGTGTAACAATTTTTCTTCACTGGATAACTCTTGAACACCTTTAGGTGTAACTTTACCTACTAAGATGTCGTTTTCTTTAACTTCAGTACCGATCTTTATGATACCGTTTTTATCTAAGTTCTTGCGAGCTTCTTCTGAAACGTTAGGAATATCTCGAGTGATTTCCTCAGGTCCTAACTTCGTATCTCTACAATCTATCTCGTAATGTTGTAGATGGATAGATGTGAATGCGTCGTCCTTGACTAATTTTTCATTCAAGATGACGGCATCCTCGTAGTTATAACCGTCGAAAGTCATGAATGCGACGACCATATTCTTACCGAGAGCTAACTCTCCCTGATTAGTACTTGGTCCGTCTGCGATGACTTCTCCATACTTAACTTTATCTCCAGCCTTGACGATCGGAGTTTGGTTTAGACAAGTCTCGTCGTTACTTCTTTCGAATTCTGTCAAATAGTAGGTATCTTTTCCTTTGGCATTCTTGACGACGATTTTCTTCGCGTCGGCATATTCTACTACTCCATCTGCCTTACTGACTACAGAACTTCCTGAATATTTTGCGACGGCACCCTCGACACCAGTTCCTACGAATGGAGCTTCGGTCTTCAAAAGTGGTACAGCCTGACGTTGCATGTTAGATCCCATTAGGGCACGTTTCGCATCGTCGTGATCCAAGAAAGGTATCAAACTCGTCGTAAGAGATACGATTTGACTAGGAGAAACGTCCATATAGTTGATTTTATCTGGTGCAACTAAAAGGTCATCTCCATTATATCTTGCGACGACTTCTTTGCTATAAAGTTCGTTCTTATCGTTTACGGAACTCGTAGCCTGTGTGATGTAATAATCTTGCTCTTCGTCGGCAGTTAAATACTCTATTTCGTCTGTGACTAGTCCGTTCACAACTTTTCTATATGGGCTCATGATGAATCCATACTCATTTATTTTCGCATAACTCGCAAGAGAAGCGATAAGTCCGATGTTCGCACCCTCTGGGCTTTCGATTGGACAGATTCTTCCATAGTGACTTGGATTGACGTCACGAACTTCCATTCCCGCTCTATCGCGCGAAAGTCCTCCAGGTCCTAAAGACGATAGACGCCTCTTGTCTGTTAACTCTGCAATCGGATTGATCTGATCCATGAACTTAGAAAGTTGAGATGATCCGAAGAATTCCTTCAACGCTGCCGTGACAGGACGGATGTTGATTAAGGATTTAGGTGTGACGTTTTCTAACTCCTGAGTCGTCATACGTTCACGTATAACCCTCTCCATACGAGCCATACCGACTCTAAATTGGTTTTCGACTAACTCTCCGACTTGTCTGACACGTCTATTACCTAAATGGTCGATCTCGTCCGTAGATCCGATTCCACCTAACAAGTTAAGATAATAACTTACTGCACCATAAACGTCAGAGATAGTCAATCTCTTCTCGTCGATCTCCTGATCGTTTCCGATTATCCTGACGACTTTTTCTTCGTCAGCCTTATCGTAAACTGTGACCATTTGTATGACGTTAAACTTATCTAGTTCCTCATTTATAGTTACTTCTCTTTTACCATATCCCTTTGCAAATAAATCGCGAAGTGAATTCTGGATTTCTTTTGTTATTAGTGTTCCCTTTTTGACGATAACTTCTTTTCCGTCTTTTATATCTTCTGCGAGCTTACACCCTAACATTCTATCTAGTATGTTAAGCTTCTTATTGTACTTATAGCGACCAACCTTCGCCAAATCATAACGGAATCTATCGAAGAATTGAGTTGCAAGTTGGTTCTTAGCACTCTCTAAAGTCGCAGGTTCTCCTGGTCTCAATTTCTCGTAGATCTCGATCAAAGCCTCATCGGTATTCTTAGTAGAATCCTTTTCGAAAGTATTCTCTATGAATTGATTTTCTCCGAACAATTCTACTATATCTTCATTATTAGAAAGTCCTAATGCACGAAGGAAAGTAGTCAAAGGAACTTTACGAGTTCTATCGATCCTTATATAGAGGACATCCCTAGCATCCTGTTCAAACTCTAACCACGTACCTTTATTAGGTATGACTTGCCCAGAGATCACAGGTCTACCGTTTTTATCTATTTCACGACTAAAATAGATACTCGGACTACGTACCAATTGAGATTGTATAACCCTCTCGACACCGTTTATGATAAATGTTCCAGACTCTGTCATCAAAGGTAAATCTCCCAAGAAAATTTCTTGTTCTTTAACCTCGCCTGTCTCATTTAAGAAGACGCGCGCTTGCACTTTTAAAGGCGCACTGAAAGTAACGGCTCTTTCTTTTGTCTCTTTTACTGAGTATCTCGGTTCGTCGAAAGAATATTCACCAAATTCCAACGAAATGTTTCCAGTAAAAGATTCGACTGGGAACAGATCGTCGAATGTTTCCTGTATTCCATGTTCCAAAAACTCCTCATAAGATTTCTTTTGTACTTCAAGTAAGTTTGATAATTCTAAGTTGTTTTTCGTTTTAGAGAAAGTCACTCTTTCTCTATGGTCTCCAAATTTTTGTTTTTTGTATGCCACTTGTTTCTTCACCCCTACGCGTAATATTTTTGGGCGGAAATTCTTATACTTAAAAAAGATATGCCACCAATTTACAATTCTACTAGCATATCCTAAAATTGTCAATCATTATTTGTAAAAATGCACCAAAAAGTTACTCAAACTATACGAAAACATTTCGAGCAAACTTTTTGTCACCTTCATTTCTATGTGTATAATCATATCACATAGTTATAGCTTTGTCAAATTTAGATCTATATATCAAAACTTATCGTTAATCGATTTCTGTAGAATTTCTAATTCACTTTTACTATAGTTATAATCCTTTTTCAATTCTTCGAATGTGATGCCATTTGCAAGCATCTTTTTTGCTAGATTAAGTCTTTCATTCTTTCGTCCTTCTTCGCGCCCTTCCTCTAAGCCGATCCTTTGAAATTCCTC
>CASRZA010000025.1 GCA_949439935.1 uncultured Bacilli bacterium | reverse complement strand
GACGTCATACGTGATAGGCACTATATCTTCATCGGTCAGTTATTCAGCATATTTAACTAAACTAGTCTTATAAGAGATCAATTGAATAGATAATCAGTCACCTGTTTTACAACCCTCAGATTTATAGCGTACTTATGTCCTCCTGCGCTTATGTTTGGACTCAAAATCATCACCGAATACTTAGGATCGTCGTAAGGAGCGTATAAAATGAATGCCGTACTAGTCGTATTCGTGTCTATTTTACCATCTCCATCTGTATCTATGAAAGTCTCACTCGTTCCCGTTTTACCCGCAGCATGTATTTTTGCACTTGCGTAGTTCCTGCCAGTTCCACTTATCATGACTTCGCGAAGCCCCTTCTGAACGCGCTTTATCTTTTCTATGGGCATATCCACTTTTCCTATAAGAGAAGGCTCCTGTTCTAAGATCACTTCGTCACCTTTCATTATTTTCTTCATAAAAGTAGGTTTCAATTTATTCCCATCATTTCCTAAAGTATTTATATACTGAAACACTTCTATAGGCGTATATGTATCGTACTGTCCGATTGCCAAATTCAAAAGTAAATCATCGCTTACGGTTCGTCCCTTTATTCCAGTTCTCTCATTAGGAAGATCTACGCCTGTTATAGAACCTAGCCCATAACTTGCAAGCATATTCCTATATATGTCAAAATGCTCCTTAGTTGCGCCCAATTTAGAATTCCATCTATAATTAGGATTCGTAAGCCTCGTTGCGATCAAAAACTGATAATAATTAGACGACTGGGCCATAGCTCGTATGTCGTCGATCGCTCCTAACTTCGTCCAACTGCACTTCTGAGCGACTCCATAGACTTTTATGCAAGAGTCCGTAACTTTCTTCCCCTCTTGGATCAAATTGTTCGCATATCCGACAGACATAGTTGCACCCTTCACGATACTCCCGACCGTATAACTGGAACTTATCATAGTAGCCGTTATGTCTATAAAATGATCATCTACCAATTGCAACCCTGCTGCCGCGACGATTTCGCCAGTCTTAGGATGCCCTACCATCAAGAAAGAATGATTAAAATATTTAGCACTTTGTAATTTCTTCGCGTTTAAAATTTCGTTTTTCAAAATTCTTTCAACTTCGAGTTGCTTATCGATATCGATCGACAAATATACATCTGCTCCCATCTCTTCAGGCTCGATTAACTCTAACCTTCCGTTTTCCCCTATCTTATATAAAGCATCCTTACCTCTCAAATAGTCGTCGTATTGAAACTCTAAAAAACTTGTCCCAACCGTGCTGTTCAAACTCACTCCCTTTTCCAAATAATAATCTTTCATTTCAGCTGGAACTCCATTCGTACTTATCGTACCTAAGACACTTCTTAAAGTATCGCCATAGGGATAAACCCTCTCCCACGTGAGATCTGTCCTGATTCCGGGAAGTTCTAAATCGTTGATAGCTACGACTTCCTCATCACTTAAGTGCTTCCTGACAACTTTATCTTCATAATAATAACCAGTCGAAAGAATACTGTAAATGTGTGCAGCGTTCCTATCTTCGAAAGTAAATTCGCTTAATAATTCATCTGTAATTCTTTCGTATTTTAAAGCCTCCAATTCGCTTAGAGTCAACTTTCTCTCCTTATAAAGCTGATATTCTTCATCTGCTATTAAATCTCTACAACCGTCGTTTTTTACCATAAAGAACTTCTTTAACTTCCCAGTTGTAAAACTACTTTCGTCAAATTTTAAAATGTTTCCAAGCGCGTATGCGATGTCGACTTCGCTCATCGAAGTAGTCCTATCGGTTCTATTATAAATGAGTGTATTTATTCCAACGTTGTCGACTAAAACTTTGCCATTAACATCGAGGATTCTTCCCCTCGGAGCAGTTGAACCCTTGATAGTCATATTCTTAAGTTTATCAAATTCTTGCCTGTAATAATCACTCTTAAAAATACATAATTCTACCATCCTGTATGTACATATAACTACAAAAAGAAAAAGTAAACTGTAAATGATCATTCTATTCTTTTTCATAACCCACCATTTTTATTATGGTTAATTTTATCAAGTTTAATCATATAATAAAGTAGGTGATTTATTATGTTTCAACTTATTAAAAATTATGTTTCAAAGATGACCAAGGAAGATGTCATAAAGTTCACTCAAAAAAATGACATCTATCTAAACGACTACGAGTTAGATTTCGTCTACAGATTCATCAAGAAAAACTACGAAGCCCTCTATGCAAATCCTAACATAGACTTATCGAAGTATAAAGATAACTTTACAGAAGAAAATTATACTAAGATAATCAAACTCGTGACAGCATACAAATCTAGATATTTAGGCCTATAAAAGACGACTAGTCGTCGTAAGTTTCTAAAAAACTTTCGTAGACTCCGTCTTTTTTTGTACCCAAAACGCAGTTTAAGTTTATATTGTCGAGCGCTTTAAAGATGTTATTATCGATTTCAGGATTATCCTCACAAAGTTCTTTGACGAGGTTCTTCATCATCGCTCTCTTACTCTTATTCTCGTCGGTATTCTCCAGTTCCTCGGTGAATCGACAGGCACAATTGATAAATTTCAATCCGTTTCCTCTCATCCAAGCGAGAATAGATCTTTCTTTGACCAAAAACAGAGGTCTTATGAGTTCAAGCCCGTTATAGTTATCGCTGTGGAGCTTAGGCATCATCGTCTTAATTTCTGAACCATAGAAGAGAGATAACAGTGTCGTCTCGATCACGTCGTCGAAATGGTGACCGAGTGCTATTTTATTGCATCCGAGTTCTTCAGCTTTATTGTATAGATGTCCCCTTCGCATTCTAGCACATAAATAGCATGGACTTTTGGTTTCGACATTATCTAAGACGGCAAAGATATCAGAAGAAAATATCTCTATAGGAACGTCTAAAATCCGAGCATTCTCTTCTATCTTTTTTAGATGTTCTTCACTATATCCGGGATCCATGACTACATAATGGGCCTCGAATTCGACATTCCCGTGTCTTTGTAACTCTTGAATACACTTTGCTAATAAAAATGAATCTTTTCCACCACTTATGCAGACCATTACTTTGTCTCCTTCGTTTATCATTTCGTAATCTTGGACGCCTTTCACGAATCTTCCCCAGATCTCTTTCCTATGCGTTTTTATTATACTTCTTTCTATCTCTTTATACTTTTCCACGCTTCTCGCCTCGTTTCAATAAAATTATAACAGAAAAAAAGCAAATATTACAATGACATTTGCTTTCCGTCTTGAGTTTGCGTCGTACCACTATCATAGGCAGCTTCCTCAGATTTGATTAGGTTTTGCCAATAGCTTATCATGACGTCATCTCTACTAGCCACTGCCTTGTCTAATTCACCTCTTAAAAAAGATAATCTAGCATCTACTAATCCTTCTCCAGTGATAACTTGACCTTGAGAATCAGCTGCGAATGGATCTCCGATATCTTCTCGTTTTCTCGGTTTAATAGGAGCATGCTCCTCTGGGCAATCGATATCCAAAGTTTTAGTCATCTCCTCAAATTCAGCGTTGCTTAAACTTACGTATTCTTCTACCTCAATTGCGGATAATAATCCAGAAAAATATTGTGAACACTCTTGAGTTGGACAACTGCAATCGCACTGTTGCTCTTTTCTCGCGATCGCGAAGATCTCAGGAACTAAAGAGAAATCTCCTTTTAATAGATTATCTAATAATCCTATCAATCTAGAATCATCTCTCGATCCACAGATTGAACGTATATGAACTAAGATATATTTGAGTCTCATACGGTCGAATTTTACACCGTATTTAACTAATCTAGTATCTTCTGCTTCATAATAGTATCCGTTATATAATTTAACAGTATTGACATCTTCAGACGGTATGTTAGGTAATTTTATATCGTCAAAAAATCTAACCGCCCTATAATAATCATATATACAGATACTGTCATTGAGAAATTCAGTTCTGATCCACTCCTCAGTTTTGATTCTGAAAAGTCCTACCTTTTGAGGTGGTAAATTTAAAATTTTAGCAGCGACTACATAGTCTCCATCCAAAAGTCTATCTACCAAACTCTTTAGTTCTTGACTATACCATCTTCCAAATCTTTTCTTATCTTTGTAAACTCTATCTTTATCGACAGTTGTAATCGTATACTTGTCGATTCTTTCACCACTTAGCCTAAAAATATTCATAAATATAATTTCCCCTTTCAAATTCAGGTAATGGATATACTAATAAAAATATGGTTATTTGTCAAGTAAAATCGTACTTCCACCTTTAAAAAACGCCAATTTTAACTGTTTTTTCTCACTTTTCTTGTCTTTTTGTTATTTTTTGATTGTCAAATAACCCTTAATATGGTATATTAATACTGCATTTGGAATTCATGGCGGTGTAGCTCAGTTGGCTAGAGCGACCGGTTCATACCCGGTAGGTCGGGAGTTCGACCCTCTCCGCCGCTACCAATTGAAAAATACTAGATCCGTCTAGTTTTTTTTTCTTAAAAAGCAAAATTAACGTTAATTAAACCATGACATTGCAGAATTTAGATCGATCGATATCGACTTTTAATGTTCGTTTAATCGATAAACAAAACTTTCATGATAAAAGTTTAGTATATTTTAAGAAACCTCTTATTAGTTTTTAAATGCTGTTATAACCTTTATTTATGGGGGTTTACGATATTTTTATTTTTGGAAAATATTCACATATACTTTTATAATTTCTTATATTTTCGCTTTCAAAAGTAGTAAATTAGTAGTAAAAATTGATAATTTTTAAAGTATTAATTTTAACTATGCAATGTCCATAGTATCAGGATATTTCTTTATAAGCGAGACTAGTGGCGCAGCCACTAAAGTCCTCGCCATAATAAGGAATAGTATTACCCTTATTATGTAGCATGAAGCATGTAGCAATAAATTTTTAGTTTAAAGTATTTTTTAGTTCTTCATATTCAATAATTTTACATACTATAGAAATTAATGGCTCTTCTTTATCAGTTGCAAAACAAATATATTCTTCATTATTTATATTGATAATTTTTAAATACGACTCATCAATATAATCAAT
Organism: uncultured Bacilli bacterium; assembly: GCA_949439935.1. Taxonomy (GTDB): domain Bacteria; phylum Bacillota_I; class Bacilli_A; order RF39; family UBA660; genus RUG11867. The sequence goes on along the minus strand of CASRZA010000025.1, from coordinate 13,980 downwards.
ATAATTTTCTTTATAATTATATTGATAAATACCTTTACATACCATTTTTAGTTTAGTTTTATTAGTTTCATAAGTTCCATCATCTTTTAAGGTTGGGTTACCAGACCAATATATATCAATGTATAGTTCTATTTGATTTTTTTTAAATTCATATTTAACATCAGTAATATAACTATCATGAAACCAATGGTAATAATCCATGAAAGATGTTAAATTATCTTTAGTTATTAATGTCATTCTTCCATCCCTTTCTAATAAGTACTTTAATTTAAAAATGTAATTTTTTTTTAATGAGACTATTGGAAATTTCTATAACAATTCTAACATATTTTTAAGAATATTAAAATTTTAATTCTTAAAACATTATATTGCTTAGATTTTCTTGGTTTTAATAATCTTATATAAAAGTAGTAAATCGGTAGTAAAAAAATTTATAATTGTTTATATACGCCCATAAAATAAGGACTTTATAACAAAATTACAACTTTTATAAAAAAAGTTAAAAATGTCATAATATAAATATGAAATAATATTTTCTGAACTTAAAAAGCCAAATTATTTAAAACTCAAGTTTTATTTCGTGTAAAAAAAATCTATTAGACTATAAAATATAGTACGAAAGGAGAAAGATTATGGATCAAGAAAAAATAGGAAAATTTATTTCCGCTTGCAGAAAAGAAAAAAAGCTGACTCAATCAGAACTGTCAGAGCGTTTAGGAGTAACCGATCGTTCGGTCAGTAACTGGGAAACGGGAAAAAACATGCCAGATTTATCGCTCTTTAAGCCTCTCTGTGAAATTCTAGACATTACGATCAACGAGCTATTGAGCGGAGAAAGATTAAGCGAGGAAATATACCGAGAAAAGTTCGAAGAAAATATCGTAAATACGATCCACTACTCGGCCAAGAAGATAGCAAAATACGACCACTTAATTTCGTTGTTGACGATTATATTCGGTCTTTTTATCGCTTTGTCAGCGATTATGATTTTCCCGAGTGAAAGTAGCTGGGGATCTATTTATTCGTCCTTCGGCATAGTCATCTTCATGTTCGGCATATCGAGAATCATAAATGTGAAGAGTTGGCGAAAAATAATTCTTCTAATTGCCGTATTTATCATTTCTATGGGAATATTATTATTCACCGACTACATTAACGTTTTAAATAACGATGAAGCCCCCATGTTTCGGCTTACTACTACGACGACAGGAAATGTCATCTATTACGATACTTTATTTTATGACGTTTACAGATGTAATTTCGACGAAAAAGACGAATACTGGGCCATCGAAAAAAATGGAAATCCCACTATAGAAGATTTGATAAATTACTGTAAATGATGAACCTAAAACAAACTGCATCATCGATATAGTTTGTTTTTATTTAATTAAAATGATATAATTTTTTTATATGGTATAAAGAAAAAGAGGTATAAAATTATGAAAATCGTTGTAGACTTTGTTGCTTTAATATTACTTTATTGCTTCGTGTTTTATAAAAGATGGAAAGACAAAGGAATAGATGTTTTGTTCATAAATACCGTAATGTACATTTACCTATCTTTCGTTTTATATTTTACTTTAATGCCAATAATAACTGCATTGCCGTTCATGTTTAACCACCCTTATGATCATATGAATATGACTCCCTTCATAGATGTGACGCTTGGTAGAGGAGATTTTTATAGACAAGTTACACTGAATGTCATAATGACGGTTCCTTTTGGAATTCTCTTTCCTCTCTTCGACCGTAAAGAAAAAAGATTTTTAAAAACGGTTTTTTTTACATTCTTGTTAAGTTTTACGATCGAAATACTCCAGCCACTGATAAATGGATTCAGATCGTCAGATATAACGGATATAATAACTAACGTCACGGGTGGAATCATAGGATATGTGATATACATGATTTTTAAACCCCTCGCGAACAAAATACTTAATTTACTAAAAAGGTGTGGAAAATAGTATGATAAAGATGATCGTAACGGATTTAGATGGAACCATTTTAGACATAGAAAGAAAAATGTCAAAGGCGACCGAAGAATACCTCATTAGTTTAAAAGAAAGAGGATATGTCGTAGTAATCGCGACAGGAAGAAATTTTGCATCTGCGAAGAAACATACGAATGGTGCTCGCTTTGCAAACTACCTTATCTCCGATGGAGGAGCGTGCACCTATGATCCATACACAGAAGAAATACTATTTAAGAATAACCTTTCAAAAGAACAAGTTAAAAGTATTTTAGAGTATTGGGATGAAACTTTTGCATATGTAGAAATCTGCGACAAAGATTCTTATCTAAGATATACAGGTGAACAGGATATAGAGAGTTTTCTTGCCGATATAGAAGACATAACTCATCTATCGATTAAATTTATTTTAAACGAACAAGCTGAAAAGACTTTTTTTGAACTTCAAAAAGAATTTCCCGGCTTGAGTTTCCTTCTAATGCAAGACTCTTTCAAAAGTGATAAATCCATCGAAGTTTCTTCCAAAAATGTTTCAAAGTATGCTGCCATAAAAAAACTAGCCGATTTATTAAACATCAAAAACGACGAAATAGTTGCTTTTGGAGATAGTCCAAACGACCTCGATATGATAAAAAATTGTGGATTCGGTGTATCTATGAAAAACGCCTTAGACGAAGTCAAAAAAGTCTCCGACGCGACGACCGTCAAAGACCACAACGACGACGGCATGACCGATTTTTTAAAAAACATATTAGGAAGTGAATAAGATGAAAAACGAAAATTTGACGCTTAGTGAAGTCGATTTTAATAATGCTAAAGAAGCGATAGAGACTCAACGAAAAATATTTAAAGAAGATGGGATGCTAAACATACTTGCCAGTTTGGATCGCGATATTTTTATGCGTGAGACCGGTCTTTCATATATCGACGATCATATAAAATATTACTTGGCTTATCGAGATGGTGAGCCAGTAGGCATAACGGGATTATATTATTATAATGGATTCGAAGATGAGATGTGGCTAGCCTGGTTTGGAGTGTTAAAAGAATATCGCAACCACGGAATAGGTACAGATATATTGAAATGGACTATAACTAAAGTGATCGACTCAGGAAGATCGATTCTAAGATTGTACACCGATCCAAATGAAAGCCCATCGGCAGTAGAACTCTATAAAAAGATGGGATTTAGGGAGATGAAATATGAAAGCGAAGAACTGTCTTATGATTGCCATATTTTTTCGAAGGAACTTCAAGACAAAGAATTATTACCATGGGACGACAGAAACCTATGCCTTGCTCACCAATCAGAATTAGAAAATGTAGACGAAAAAAAGAAAGACGAAATTTTACGTCTTTATGAAACTAAGTATTTTAAAAACTAATCTTTCCGAGGCTTCAAAAGGAAAGATTTTTTTCTTACAAACTTTTTAATGTCGTCGAGCTTAGAAAGCGCATTTTCATGAACTAAAATACCATCTACATTTTTATATGGATTATCTTTTTGTTCCACTCGCTTCACGAGAATACAATCCGGAATTTCTTCATAGTTTAGAAAATCCTTTTCGTAATCGACTAAAGGAAACATCGAAGGATTACTTAAGTATTCATCGTGTTTCACGATAGTAAATCCTCGTGCCCTATAAAAGTTATTAGCTCTTTTTAGAAGTTGTTCTTTATTTTCAAATGTTCCACAAGTGATATCTCCCATCGCATCGTATGGATTTCTCACGCCACGTAAGATATAGCCTTCGTACTTTTGAGTAATATGATCCATTAAATCGGTTAGAGCGCTCGCTATACCGAGACCTCGAAACTTTCTAAAACAGTATACTTCAGATAAGTATAGACGCCTGTCAGGATGGACATAAACCATATTAAAACCGGTCTGCTCACCATCTTCATTAAACGAGATAATTTCATGAAAATTTGCTACAGAAGAATATCTCATAAATACTATCTCTAAAAGACCCGCTTTATCACAAAAGAAAGCAAACCCTTGAAAAAATTTATCCGTCTCTGTAGTCTCTAAAAAATCATTTAAATCGAACATTCTTAATTTCTCCCTTTTCATCATTGATGTAGATTATCATGCTTTTTCTCTTAATATGTATGATTTCGTTTCAGTTGTCGGGCCTGTCAAATGTATAGAACTATACTCTCCTGCGAAGATTCTAAACATCGCACTGCTGATAGAATCGTCAAAAATGGTCTTTAAACTTCTAGCACCACTGTTTAATTTAACAGCTTCCTCGGCGATGTAATCGATAAAACTATCATCATATGAAAACTCTATATTCATAGATTCGAATAGTAATCTATAAGTATTGATCGGGCTAAAATCTGATTCTACTAAAATCCTCTTAATATCTTCTTTTGATAAAGTTTTCATAGCGACAAATTTTGAAAATCTGCCAATTAACTCACGCATTATTCCATAATCTACAAAATCTTTCTGCGAGGCGTTCGAATAATCGTCATCAGCTACGATTCCTGTAAATGCTCCTAGAACGACTACTGAAAGTTTAGAAGTATCAAATTTTTCCTTTGCAAAATAGAATATCGAACCATCTAGTAATTTTAATAGTGACCTTTGTACACCTATTCTCGACACATGATCGTGAGATCGATTGTCTTTCTCAGCTAATTTATCAAATTCATCAATGACTAATATACCTTTTTGAGCTTTTTCGATATCCTTGCCTGCAGCCAAATATAAATCCTCTAACATATCAGTAATATTTCTTCCAATATAACCAGTTTCAGACAGACTCGTCGCATCTTCAATGACGATAGGAACGCCATATAAACTAGCAATTCTTTTTAAAATCTCAGTTTTACCTGTTCCCGTTGGACCATAAACGATTATGTTTTCTTTCAACTTGGCAACTACATCGTCGCTTAGCGAAGAATTTATGACTCTTTGATTTTTAAAGAGTGATGTCAATATTTTCATAATTTGCTCGTCTTGTGAAACGATAGTCTCTTTAATTTTAGAATACATTTGAGATATATCTGTAGCATTATCCAAAATTTTATCGTCATAATCTTCAGTTTTACTTTTTATTTTTCTTAGCAGATCTGGATCCGATATCATCACAAGTCGATTCTTTTTATTAGTGTCCCAAGAATAATACTCTCCGATGTGTTGCTGATATGATTTTATAAATTTATCATAACAATACCCATTATTCATTCTACAAAACTCACGAACAGTTTTGAAATCTGCACAAGTATAAGCAGAGTTTGAAGATATTAATTGTCCAACAAGTTTCCCTGTTAAAACGGCAAAACGCGACACCCCATCACCAAAAGAATAAAAATAACCAAAACTATAGTCGATTTTTACGTAATAGACTAGTTTCTGTCCTTCAATCATGGTCTCCCTTTTTTCAAATATATTTGCTAAGCCTACCTGATCGATGACATAATCTTGTTTGTTATTACTCATTTTATTTCCCCCTTTTTTTCATGCAGGATATTTTAACAGAAGATCTATAAAAAAGCAAGAAAAAAGCTCACTAGGTAATATACTAAATGAGCTATAACAAATTAATATTCACAGTTTCCCGGCGCCCTGAAATATGGAATAACATCCCTGATATTTTCGACACCAGTCAAATACATGACTAATCTTTCAAATCCCATACCGAATCCAGAATGAGTGCAAGAACCATATTTACGAAGATTTACATACCATTCCATATCTTCTGGCTTTATATCTAGTTCCTTCATGCGCGTCACTAACTTTTCGTAGTCGTCTTCTCTTTGACTTCCGCCCATCAATTCTCCAGCCATAGGTACCTCTAAATCGACCGCGCGAACTGTTTCTCCGTCGTCGTTTTGTTTCATGTAGAATGCCTTAATATTCTTTGGCCAATCTGTAATGAACACAGGCCCGTCGAAATACTCAGTGATATACTTCTCATGCTCTCTTGCGATATCCTCACCATATTCAGGTTGGAATTGCCATTCGACGTCCGCCTCTTTCAAAAGTTTTATCACATCGTGATGAGTTATTCTCGTAAATTTGCTATTTACTAGTTTAGTCAATTTGTCTAAAAGGCCCTTCTCTACGAAAGAATCTAAGAATTCAAGTTCATCTTTGCCATGTTCTAAGACATATTTTATTATGTACTTTAACATATCTTCTTCGACGTCCATCAGACCATCCAAATCGCAGAAAGCAATTTCAGGTTCTATCATCCAAAACTCGGATAAGTGAGAAGTCGTATTCGAGTTTTCAGCTCTAAAAGTAGGACCAAAAGTATATATTTTGCTGAAAGCCATTGCATAAGTTTCGCCTTCTAACTGACCTGACACGGTCAAAGATGCTTTTTTGCCGAAGAAATCTTTCGAATAATCCACTTTACCCTCTTTAGCTACTTTATCTAAATCTAAAGTAGTCACTTGGAACATCTCTCCTGCACCTTCACAGTCACTTGCAGTTATTATAGGAGAATGCATATAGATGTAACCTTTAGATTGAAAATACGCATGTATCGCTCCTGCGGCTAAACTCCTTATTCTGAAAACTGCATTGAAAAGGTTCGTACGAGGTCGCAAGTAAGCTTCACTTCTCAAGAACTCTCTAGTATGTCTTTTAGGTTGAATCGGATAATCCTCTGGACAGTCTCCTTCCAAAACGACTTTTTCTACTTCCACTTCGAAGTCTTGTTTGCCTCCACTGGATTCAACTACTTTACCGGTAACTCTGATCGCACTTCCGATGTGCAAATGTGTAATCATTTCATAATCTTCGACCTCTTTACCATATACCAGTTGGACGTTTTTAATAGTCGTACCATCTGATAGATCGATAAATCCTACGTTAGAACTAACTCGGTGGTTTCTTATCCAACCAGCGGTCTCGATGCTTTTACCGACATATTTTTTATAATCTTTATATAATTCTTTAATTTCCATAATTTTCACCCTTTACCAAATACTCAAAGTATTTACATATCTATATATTATATTTTCACTCGTCTGTGAATTCATAGAGAGTTTTATCACATCTTTCTGTCTATACTTTATTAAGTCAGATTTTTTTTCGTTTCTTAAAACGTACTCTAAAGCCTTCACGACGGTTTCCTTCTCGCCATCACTGTTCAAAAGAGCCGAAGCTGCTTTAAATAATCTCCTGCCAACGCGATGATTTAACCTCTTATAATACCAATTTGACCTTTTATTAAAATAATATTCGATCCCGTCGACTTTACCAAACACTTTCATAGTATCATAATAGCCTCTAGTGATATTCTCCTCGGTACTGTTTTTATCGAAGATTATTATGCTTCCCAAGTTATTGTGAGGTTTTATCTCGATTATTTCAGCCTTAGTTTTAAATCGAGGTCTTCTAAAACCGATTCCTTTGATGTTGACAACGTATATTTTATCACAACCTATCTTCTCCAACATATCCGATGGAGAAAGATTATAAAATCCTCCATCTAAATAGTAACCGTCGTCGATGAGTTTCTCTTTCTTAAAGACTGGCAGATAAGAACTTGCAGTAATATAATCGTGCAACTGTCCCGTCGGAATATCGTCTATGAACCTCTCCATAGGTTCCAAGTTCTCTACGCGGACTGTCGTCAACCCGAACTTTATATCGCTTTTTCGTACCTTTTCTTCATCAACAGCATTCCGAACGAGAGCTCTATAATTACTCATGTCCAATCCGTGACTTTTAAAAGCTTTATAAATTTCTGTGAAAGTGGCCTTTATCTTATGAAAAGAGAGCCCTCTTTTCAAAATGTCTCTAGCCTTTGTATCGTCGATCCCTAAAAGTTCCATCATCGTTGCATCTCTCCAGAGTCTAAGCATCTTCTCTTCTTCATGAGCAGCGATTAGGGCTCCGTTTAACGAACCTATGCTCGTCCCGGCTACAGCATCTATTCTGATACCACATTTCTTCATAGCCATATAAGCTCCAGCTTGGTAAGAACCCTTCGCGCCTCCGCCTTCTAATGCCAAACCTATCACCCTAATCACCTCACGATCTACAAGATAATTATAGACTACTTTGTTTTAAAAATAAAGTTTTTTTGGAAAAAGAAATAATCAAAAATATCCATTCTTGAGTTTCCAGTTTGTTATTTAGTTCATCATTTTTAACTAAAATTCACAGTTTTTCAACCTCGCGATGTACAAAAGTACTCTCACTATAAAAAACCTTGAAAATATGAAATATCGAGTAATAGTAAAAACTTTTTTCAAATACTTTCTGTTATTTTTTCTCAAACATATCCTTATCTACTCCACATATAGGACATTTAAACTCCTCCGGTAGCTCTTCGCCATAGTAGATGAAACCACAAATCCGACATACCCACGCCGTTTTACCATTTTCGGTTTCTACTTTGACAAAATCATCTTTGTTCTCTTGATAATATGCATAGGTCATCGGCTCATCATCTCTATATACGTCTGCTTCGACGAGCTTGCCGATAAATAAAGTATGAGTGTCGTTCTCGATCGTATCGACTTTCTCGCAGATCATGTATCCAAGCGAATCGCCGATAACACTCGATCCTTCTATCGTACGAGTCTCAACTTCCTCGAATTTATCGATATCTCTCATAGATTTCAACCCAAAAGTATCGATGATCTGAGGTGAAACATCTCTAGATAATACAGAAAGTGCAAAGGTTTTGCTTTCATGCATGAGCTCGTTCGTAAAATTCCGCTTCATAACAGCAACTGCAATCAAAGGATTTTCACCTGCACTGACTTGCGAGACTGCATCGACGACACAACCTCCACCATCACACGTCAAAACATATACCCCTTGAGAAATCTTTCTCGTAATCTTTTTATTTTTCATTCTGTCACATTCTTTCTCCATGTTTCTTTGCATACTGATTATATCACAACTTCACTCAAAAGAAAAAGCTAGACCTCAATCTAACTTTGGAACGTACTTTTGTAATAATCCTTTATACTCCAAATGAAAACACTTTTTACCTTTAAAATCCATCGGAGCAACTAGCTCTGGAAGATCTAAATCGATATTAGCTTCGTCGAACAAATATTTCACAAACTCGGCACAGTAAAAATAATTCTTTCTCGAAAATTTGAACTTCAATTTTACTCCACATAGGCCGATATAGTTAAATTTATATATTTTCTGCTCTTTGACCATTTTATGCACACGCCACCAAATTTTTCTATATTGCTTAGCTGAAACGTCAAAAGAATAGACAGAAACTCTCGTCTTTTTAAATCTCTTAAAAGTTCCCGTATCTTTATCTTCGTGCACGAATCCCCCTACGAAAGGATTATATGGATGAAGCCGAGCAAAACTGTACATCTTTTTAAGGTTTTTATCTAAAGATATCGAAACGTGGGAGTACTCACCTTTAGTAAAGAACTTGATTATCCTCGAAGGAACTGTCCCCGTATAAGATAAAATTATATAAATCTTCTTGGTCTTTTCCGCTTTTTCCATAATATGTCACCTTTCATAATAATATTTTGTCACATATTTGGGTGAAATATAATCTTAACTGAATCATCTCTGCCACTTGTAAGTCTTACGAATGCATCGTCAGCATCTTCCAAAGGAATTATCTCGTCGATATATTTTTTTACGTTCAATCTTCTACTTGCTATTAAATCTATACACGTATCAAATTCCTGTTCTGTATACGCGATTGCTCCTTGCATGCTTATTTCCCCCATCACAGCAACGACTGTAGGTATGGTAATAGGTGCAGTTGAAACTCCGACGAGAACGATTCTACCACCTGGTCTTGTAGCCATTATAGCTTCGCTTACGGCAGCAGAGTTGCCACAGCAATCGAACACGACGTCAAATCCTCCATTACTACGTGCCACCAATTTCTCAATCGTATCTCGTTTAGTAGCGTCGAACCATTCGTCTGCCTTTCCGACATTAACAGCTTTTTTCCCTCTCTTTTCATTCGTTTCGACCATCGCGACATAACTGGCTCCCTCTAACTTAGCGAATTCGCAAGCCATGAGTCCGATTATACCTCCACCGATCACTAATACCTTATTCCCGACCTTTATATCTGCCAAATTAGAGGCATGTAACGCTACAGCTGTAGGTTCGACCATTGCGCCTTCGTCGAAACTAACCTTATCTGGAAGTTTTCTCACCAAATCGCTTCTACAAGTAGTCACTTCAGCATATCCACCGGGGTTTTCCAAAGACAACCCTACCGCATGAGACCATGTTTCACGACAAAAATGCCCATTTCCACTTTTACATGCATCACATTTTCCACAAGGACTTGTAGGAAGACCTGTCACTCTATCTCCAACTTGCAAATCCTTTCTATCCCCAGGGTCTAAAACTGTACCTGCAAATTCATGTCCCATGACGAGACCTTTAGGTTCTCCACTTTCAAAGTAATGGATATCTGATCCACATATTCCACAAGATTCTACTTTTATTACGACTCTACCGTCCCTACTTTTAGGCTTCTCTATGGTACTAACGATTAATTCTCTTTCGTCTTTTATTTCGACACACTTCACTTAAACCTCTCCCATTCTTAACCAATTATATCACGAATAAAATATATTTCCCTACTAGTTTTACAATTCGTATCGTAAATATACATTTGTTTTACAGCAAGATTCTCGCCTAGCACTTTAATAAAGTTTCACATATACTAAAATGAAGTGGTGAAAAATTATGGATAATATTTTATCGATAAAAGATATTAAAAAAGTATATAAAACTGCCGATGAAGACGTCATAGCCATCGAGAACATCTCTCTAGATATAGCACCTGGAGAAATAGTTGGCATCGTCGGTACGAGTGGGTGTGGTAAATCGACTCTTTTAAACATCATTGCCGGCTTAGATCGACAATCGAGTGGTTCTATTATTTTCGACAAAGATAAGCCAAAAGTTTCGTACATGCTTCAAAGTGACGCCCTACTACCCTGGAGGACAGTTTTAAACAATGCTACTCTAGGGTTAGAACTGATGCATGAGAAAAATGAAAGGACGACCAATTTTGTCTTGGAATTGTTAAGCGAATATGGATTAGCAGATTTTATAAATGAAAAACCGTCTAGTCTCTCAGGCGGAATGCGTCAAAGGGTTGCTCTCATAAGAAGCATCGCCATCGATCCAGACATCATTCTTTTAGACGAACCATTCAGTGCCTTGGATTATTACACGAGATCGACTATTTCCGAAGATATCCATCGCATACTAAAAGAATTTAACACGACAGCCATAATAATTACGCATGATATACAAGAAGCCTTAGGTTTGTCAGACAAAGTCGTAGTACTATCTAATAGACCGAGTACAGTAAAAAATATTTACGACGTTCCATTCAAAGACGAACTATCGATTAAAAAAAGACGCTTAGATCCTCAGTTCAACGAATTATATGAAAAGATATGGAGTGATTTAGATGTCCAAATATAAACTGAAAGTTCTCTTCGCCCAAATAGGTGTCGTCGCAATATTTTTAATACTTTGGGAATTAGGAGCCAGAAAAGGATTCATCAACACCTTTCTCTTCTCTTCTCCCTCTAACGTTTTAAATACGCTTATCGATCTTTCACAAAGTGGCAAATTAGCCGTCCACATAGGTGTCACACTGACTGAGATATTAGTATCATTCTCATTAGGTATCTTGATCGCTTTTATAATTTCGATACTCATGTACTTAAACAAATTCTTAGCAGATACATTAGATCCATTCTTGACGATGTTAAATTCCTTACCAAAAGTTGCCCTAGGTCCCATCATTATAATATGGGTAGGAGCAAACAGCAATTCTATAATAACTATGGCTCTTCTAATAAACGTCATAATCTCTATCATAACTATTTACAATGGATTCATCCATACTGATGAGCTTAAGCTAAAACTTTTTAAGACATTCAACGCGACTAAATGGCAGACACTAAAAAAGTTGATAATACCTGCAAATATTTCGACCATAGTAAGTTCCCTAAAAATAAATATCTCTCTTACTCTAATCGGGAGCTAAGACATATGTAGAGAAAACGCATGTATTTTTATGTTAGCTTTCACTAACATTCCAATATATCTTTAGTGACGCACCATCTACAACTATTTTATCTAGCAGTTGTTCTACGACATTTCTTTTTTCTTTAAATTCGAGTGCCTTCCAAACACTTTCTAGATTTTTAATTTTATCATAAGTTTTTGTTGCTCTTTCTTTTTCTTTTATATTTTCTAGCTCTTTAATTATATTAGACTTTTCACTTGTTAATTTAGCAAGTTCACATTTTATTTCTTCATTTGCTATGTTATCTGAAAGCAATTGAATCAAATTTTCAATTTTTTTCTGTGTTTTATCCAGTCTAATATTTAGTTCATCAACAAGATTTGTTTTAGATAAATCAAAAGTATCTCTAAATAATTCTTCATTTAAAGACATGGCAAATAATTGTTCCAAGAAGTTATCCTCAATTTCAAAACTATCAAGTCTTATATTATTACAATTAGGATCTTTGATTAACTTCGGTTTACTCTTTTGTTGGGAGTAGCAATAACAAATAATCCTTTGTCCCCATTTTTGATAACGGTACTTTGCTCCACAATTACCACAATAGATTTTACCTGACAATAAGTAATGACTGGCATGTTGATTCTTACTTCTTTGTTTTTCTATTTCTTGTAATTGCTGATATTCTTCTTCGCTGATTATTGCCTCATGTTTGCCATCATAAAGTTCACCTTTAAATGGAATCTTCCCTAAATTAGTTTTAGAACTTAATATTCCTTGAATCCACGATTCATCATATCCTGTTACTTTAGAAAGTTCATTATAACTATATCCTTGAAGTCTTAATGTTTTCATTAAATCAAAGATGACTTTTCTTTCACCATTAACAACTAGCATACCTGCTTCTTTGTCGTAATCATAAGCGAAAGGAGTTTTACCTCCACCACGCCAATAACCATTTTCAGCTCGCTTTTTAAGACCAATTTTAGTACGCTCTAAAATAGTTTCTCTTTCTAATTGAGCAAATACTGAAAGAATCCCAATCATTGCCTTACCAAATGGAGTAGTTGTATCAAAACTTTCTCTAACAGAGATAAAACCAACTTCATTATTATTAAATACTTCTTCAATTAAATATAAAGTGTCTTTTTGACTACGAGATAATCTATCTAGTTTGAAAACTAAAACTGTATCAATTTTTCCATCTTCACAGTCTTTTATTAATTTCTGAATTGCAGGTCTTTCTAAGTTCTTACCACTAAATCCTGGATCAGCATATAATTCATAATCAGACCATCCTTGACTTTTCAAGTAACCTTCTAATGATTCTATTTGAGCTTCTATTGAATATCCATCAACTTGAGCATCTGTTGATACACGAACATAAAGAGCTTTAATTTTTTTTACTTCTGCTTTTATATCGTTAATATTTTTTCCTCCTTCTTTTATAAAAGCATTTTTTGTAAAAAAACTTGCAACTACATAATACCATTTTTATACAAAAAATGAAATACTTATAGATTATTACACTTCTTTTAGATACTTCTTTAGCAATGTATATATTAATGCCTGATTTAAAATTATTTTTTTAGGTTCAATTTTATTTTCATTCTTATCATAATTCTCAACAGTTAAATGCATATAAACAGCTCCCTCTCTAAATTATATTTTTAAGACACAAGACTGATTACATCAAAAAAAGACTAATTAGAAATTCTACTTTCTAACGAGTCTTTATAGTTCTCTAAATACTCAATATATTTCGTTCTAAAATACTTCTCATTTAACCATTTAACACCAATAGCAGAAACATAGACTTTTCCATACTTAACATATTTAAGAGGATAAGGAAAAGTTTTTTGCATTCTATTTGTTGCTATCCCTATGGCATTTTTTGTTTTGTTAAAATGAGTTCTTAAATATTTTAATGGTAGGTCACAATACTCTAGTTTTTCATGAGGAATTTTCAAATAGTCTTCTAGCACTTCAATATACCTTTCAAGAAAATTAATTTTTAAATCTTTTGAATTACCTTCTTT
>CASRZA010000024.1 GCA_949439935.1 uncultured Bacilli bacterium | reverse complement strand
ATATGCTATAAACGGAATCGTAGGTTTTTCGACGAGACCATTAAAGCTCGCGACTGTCTTTGGTTCTATAACTTCTTTGACAGGTTTTGTATATCTAGTCTATGTGATAATTAAAACTTTAGTATTCGGAGCAGATACACCAGGTTTTGCAACGATCGTCTGTCTAATATTATTTTTAGGGGGCATACAACTTATCTCGATCGGGATACTCGGAGAATACATTTCTAGGATGTTCATCGAGACGAAGAACAGACCCATATATATTGCCAGAAAGAGGTTCGGTTTCGAAGATGAGATTCTTGAAAAAATACGGCTTCATCGATTTTCTTTAGGTCGTATTTTTTTGATGCTTTTTTTATAAAAAATATAGAGAATATGGAGTTGATTTTTTAAAAGTTTTGACTTATAATACCACATCGAATGAGGGGTGTTTGGATAATTATGGATGATTATGATTTTATGTCGGAATATTTAAAATTATGTAGTGTAGATAAAGACAGAGAATACTCTAGGCAGATGTTGTTAAATATAGACCCAGATGTGATAATGATATTATTTAGTAAACTTCTCGGGATATTAAACGTCGTTAGAGTTGACGATAACAAAAAGTTTATTATTTCAGACTTAGTTAGAAAAGCTCTCTATCACGTGGTGAGCAACTATGATGAATCGTATGACGACTTAATCAATGCAATAAAATTGAGACCGATCTCTTATATCGTTCAAGAGTTTGAAGAAGAATCATGCTTGGCATATTGCATTTTTGCAAAATATATGCAATATGTCGTCGATTGGTTCTATGGATTCTATGATTATACGAGAGAAGTATCTATCGAAGAAAAGCATCCTTGGATAGGAGAACTCGAAGAAAATAAAGGCTTTGAGAGTATAAACGATAAGGCGAGAAACGTCTTTGATGACATCGTCATAAGAGCACGACTTCAAGGTGCGAATTTAAACGACCTCTATACTGTATTTGACAAATATTTTAGAGATTCGAGAAGCGAGATGTCATTAGAAAAATATGCGAGTGAGTTTACTTCTTCGAAAGAAGACATAATGAATTTTAAGAGTTTTCAAGTACGAATCATGCTCGTGGATGTGTACAGTTTATTAAAGATTGAGAGTATCGAAAAATGTGGTAAATCTTTGGAGATTGAATTTGCAATATTAGAAGAGCTAGAGAGAAAGATATGCGAGGAAGACTATACTCTTCCAGGAGATAAAGATTTTAGACATGCCATTTATATGAAATTCTATCTTTCATTAATCAATAAAGACTTATTGAAAGTATTACCTGAATTTGTAGATGATGAAGATTTTGTTAAGGTCATAAAACCCGTAAACCCATTGTTTTTTCTAGATTAGGAGGAAGTAGATTGTGAATAAAATAGATATGCACATTACGTCGTTTTATATGAATTTGTTAAATGACATCTCCATTGGAAAGACTGCTCCTAAAGAAAAACTATTAGATCCGTCTGTTGATATATTAAGGATATTGTATGATGAATTCTTAGAAACAGTAAAAAACTATGCCGTATTTTATTCCATGAAAGATTGTAAATCTGATAAAATGAATTTGGACGATGAGGACCTTACAGACGATATTGATAGAAATGTGAGAAAAGCGATATCTTTATCCATTAAAGAAGCCACGACATATTTAATGTTCTATTATAGTGATCACTTTGAGGAATTGGTAAACGGAATAATCAAAACTCCGATGGAAACTGTTGTAGACGATTTTTTAGAAAAGACCGCTGTTTCTTTTGAGATTTTTAAATTTTATATTCGTTATTTGGTAGAAAGACACTTTGGATGTATTACTGTAACGAAGGAAGTAGAACTCTGGGACAAATATCCATGGCTCGAAAAGTTAGAATGCAACAAGGGATATATGTGTTTTAACGATAAAGCAAGATACGCTTTAAGGAAGGTCATAGAAACATATGTAGAAATGGTATCAAGTCCTGACGGAACTTGTTCTTTGATCGATCATTATTTTAATGATTATGAATCGTTAGGTGTAGGAGAAAGCTTTGTAAAAGAATTTGCTTTTAGTCGAGAATCTATCAAAGCTATCAAGCAGTATCAATTTAATTTGATGTTGGCAGACGTATATCGAAATTTAAAAGGATCTGTTCTTATAGCTGAGCAAGATAGCGACGATGAATCTATAAAACCGTGTGATTTTTTGGAAATTTTAGAAAATTACATAGAATATAGAGATACAGTTATTTTAAATTCGCGAAAATTTCGTACGGAGCTTTATAATCAGTTTTATTTGATTTCAACAGGTGGCTTTTCAATTGAGACTCCAAACGGCGAATTTGAAAATGCAGAGGATTGCCACATAATTAGGCCACTAAACCCACTGTATTTTTTGGATTAAAAAAGATTGCATCTGTATTGTGCAGTCTTTTATTGTGTTACTGGAAGTTGATCACTTATGATCTTGTAAGTGCTGATAAGTTCCGTTATGAGTGCATCTCCATCTGGCATGAGTATGTATTCTTCAAGTACTCCGTAATTACCTTCTGTCGGCTGTTCTTCTAACTTCGGAATCAACATATAAATCTTATTTTTCTCGATCTTCGATTTTATGCGACAAGGAGAATCTTCTTTACAAAGTTTTGATGTATCCTTATACCATATATCTGCCCCACCCTCCAAAACTATGTTTGTCTCTCCATCTAAAATGTTTATATTTTTTTCTTTGTTTAAAAGTATGAGGTCTTGATTAAAGATGTAATAATTTCTTATGTTTGAAGCGTTTTCGTAATTATATACAGTCAAATAGCTCTTTCCATCTAGTCCTTTTATCAATTGGAAGTTGTCTAGATTAAAAAGACTTTTTATATGTTCGGTAGTAAAAACTTCGTCTAGTTTCTCAGTCGACTTGTTTTCTTTATAGTGAAAAATATTTAACTCGTTTAGATTACCGACTATTTCGAACTTCTCTTTTTCTTCTTTTAATTTAAAAGTAATAGTTATACGTTTTTTAATACCATTCATAGTCAAGTCATACGACTGTTCGATAGTTTTTTCATCCTTTAAACTAGACGTTTTAAACTTCATCGAATCTTCTAACCTTGCGGTAGGTTTATCAGTATTAGGTTCTAGAGTCTTGGGTGGTTTAGTAAAATCGTTTATATTCAGCCTTATGTACGTCAGACTCGAACCTAAAAAAACAGCTAATAATCCTACGAGCACATATTGTGTTGCTCTTTTCATGCCAACTCCTCTTTCTTGTCTTTAATTATAAGATAAGTTAGAATTTTTTACAAGGACAAAAAAGGAACTTCTGTCATAATTATATCGTTAAAAACTAGAAATCAGGCGTTCTATGAATAGATTATCAATAACTTAAAAGTAGATACGTACAGATTTTATAAATATTAAAAAACTCCTTAAGTCCTTATGAATAAGGATTCTGGAGTCTTTATTTTTCATTTCTTTTAATGCCGGCTTCTTCCATATAAGAAATTAGCTTTTTATTAAACATGCCAGTTAATTTATAAGCTTTTCCATCTTTAAGTAATAAATTAATCGCACTAGCCATTCCTACTGAAAATGAATCAATTTCGTCTAAATTATGTTCAAATTCAGAAGATAGTCTTCCTTGTGTCGATTTAAAAATAATTCTTTGATCAGTAATATACAAATTACCAGGATTTGCTTGTGGTAAAAAGATAAACTTTTTTATATTAGAAGCCAATTCTTCACCTAACAATTTTTCATTATTTTTAAGTTCTATCTTTACCATTCTATTTTGCCTTGCTTTCTTAAAAATTATATATATTATTATAACATATTTATTCCTACAAAGAAAGTACTCTTTTGGCACTATCTGTTATGATTTCGTATTCCAAAATGTCGATTTTTGAACATATAAAAAATGCCCGTTTTCCCTTTTAGATAGGACATTTGACAAGGTTTTTAGTATGTGCTATATTGTCGATCGTGGTACCACTTTATTACAACGAGAAAGAAGGCGAAGACATATCTATATTACCAGAAAGACAATGGTTTACAACCCTTCGCATGTTTCACATCAACGTTTTCCTTCCAATAATCGAAGAGAAGAGTTATAATGAATTAAATGAAACAGAAGAGGTAATACTTGCATTGTTCTCACCCCATAAGAAGAAGATAGAACCTCTATTAAGGAAGGACGAACTACTCATGGAATTAAACGATACATTAGATAGTTTAGAAAGAAACACAGATTTCCTATACGACTATGACTTCGAATTAGAGAAAGAAACAGCACTTAAAGAGGACGGGAGAAAAGAAGGACGTGAAGAAGGCTTGAAGGAGGGCCACGCGAAGGGCTTAGATGAAGGGGTTAAGAAAAATCAAAAAGAAGTTATTCAGAGGATGTTAGAAAAAGACATGGAATTATCCGATATAGCTGAATGCGTCGATTTGGACATCGAGGAAGTCGAAAAGATTATACAATTCTTAAGTAAAAATTGATGAATTATATTCATTTCGATGAAGTTGTCTGTGACTCAGAGTCGAGCATTCTTGAAAAAATTTAGAGAACTGCAAAACCAGTAATCTGGTTTCCCACAGTTCTCTTCTTTTAGTTCAAGTAGTATGGATTTTGCAAAGTTCCGTCACCTTCGAGTTGATTTAAGTATTCAGCTTTCAGATTAATGACAGGTGCGACACAATTGACGAAACGCAAGGTGCCATTACTCACACTGTCGAGGGATAATTTACCCTCATCATCAACAACAAACATACTTCCATACACACCACTAATATCGCTAGACGAGAATGACCAGTATGTTTCTCCCTTGTTTAAATAATAGTTCCTGTTTACTGTGTTATACATCCCGCTTCCTGCGATGACAATCTCATCTGCAGTGATTAATCCTACTGGATACGTTAAGTATCCATTCCCAGTACTCTCTGCTTCTACTGTGAATTTGTCGTTCTCTTGTGGACATATCAAATCTGGTTTTGGATTTTGATAATTTGGACCGTCTCTATGTCCTCCCAGTCTTGCATAAGCTCCATATCCCGTTATATTTTTTCCATATCCAAGTCCTATATCATCTGTCAAGCCCGTTGCACTTTTTCCTGGTGTGCTCCTATCATTACAGAAAATACTGTCTGCGACATAGTTTCCATATCCTGTATCCACTATATTCTTTTTATACCATTTATCGACTTCTGTCTTTATCGTCGAATCTGTCTCATTTCTCTGCGCTTGCTCTTTACTCGTACTTACGCTTCCATTTGCTCCTCCGAACATCCATCCTACATATTTTGCATCGTCCTCATTTGAATTCCATAGTTGATAACTCAACACGAATCCTCTCGTATAACTGTTCGTTCCGCTTGTCCCCGACCCATCATATTGCATTCGTATCGTTCCATCTCCATTGAAACGAATGATTCTCCACCACATATCTTGGCCATTTGCATTTTGTCCAAACTTTATGTAGTTATTTGGAGCCGTTCCTCTATAGTAATAACTTGTACCATAGTCATCTTGCATGCTGAACAGTCCATTTGCAGTTTCATTTGTCGTTGCTGGATTTGCAAAGCTTATTGGATTATTTGGATTTATTTTTATATTCATATTTATAAGTTTATCCTCTAATGTTATCTTTTTTGTTCCTTGGTCTAAGATAAATTTCGTAATAAACTTGGCATTTAAATCTACAGTCTGATCTGTGTCTTCTAAATCTTCAAATGTGATTCTTACTCTATAAGAATAGGTATGTCCTGCAGGAATGAGCAAGTGGTCAACCAAAAGTTGGGTTGTAGCGCTCTCGCTTCTCGGCACATTTGCACTTACTGTTTCAACTGGTTTCCATACTGCGCCTGACTCGTCACTTTTCTCTTCTAAAGTATAGGCTAGAGATTCTGCTAAATAAGTATTTATCAGATTGTCCCAACTTATCTTTGCATAAGCATCTTTCGTCCCAGTATTCTCGATGACTAATTCTTTCTCGATACTATCTCCAAAGTTCCAAGTATCTTCTATATTCTCTACTGTTTCATCGTTATCTCTAAACGTTAAAGCCAAATCTCCACTTTTAATCGTAATCTTTTCTTGTTCGTTCGTTCCCACCTGAGACACGAAGTAAGCGTAAGTCAAAGAAGTCGTCAAAGCGACTATTGATACACATAATACTATCAATGATATTATATTCTTTTTGTTCTTTCTATCTTCCATATTATCTTTTGTCCTTCCTTTAATACTCATCTTATCATTAATTTTATAAAATTTATGTCGAACGGTAGGTTATGAATCAAGACATTACGTACTTATATTGTGAGTATTTTTCTACGTTAAGTATATAACCAAACGGTTATAAATGCAAGCGTAATTGTATCATAGAAGTGTTAAAAAGTTTTGGAAAACAAGAAAGAACTTGTAGTACAATATACCTCGTAAAATATTTAGAAGTTCTTTCACTTATGTTTATTATACAAGAATTAATAAATATGGTATATAAAACTATAAAGATAACTTTTTTCTATATTTCCGAAGCAAAATTTCTTTTAGATTTTTAGTGAAATTTGAAAAGATAAATGATATAATTTCTCTTAATCGTAATATTATTTATTTTTGTAAATACTTTTAATAAAACTTTTCTGGTATCATAATATTTTACTAATAAATAAAACTAGAGATTAGGTGTCTGAAGGAAAACGATAGATAGCTTTAATAGAATGGGAGTAAAATATGGAAAAAAAAATACATAATAAAATGAATATAGATGTTTGGAGAGCGATTGTATCATTTTTAATAGTGGCAATACATATATCGCCTTTTAATAAAATTAGTCCACAATTCGATTTTTTCTTTACGAGAATATTAGGCAGAATTGCTGTTCCATCTTTTTTAATGATAACAGGATATTACTTACTGAATAAATCTATGGACGATAAAAAAAGAATAAAGGATTATACAAAGAAAATAATTAAAATATATCTATTTTGTATAATCTTGTATATTCCTTTAAATATTTATATGGGTAAATTTGAAAATATTAGTTTTATACAGATCATAAAAGACATTTTAATTAATGGAACCTTGTATCACTTATGGTATTTTCCTGCACTTATTTTAGGAATATGGATTACATATTTCTCAATAAAAAAATTAGGAAATAAAAGTGCGTTTGCTATATCTATTATTTTATATTTAATAGGATTATTTGGCGACAGTTATTATGGAATATCTGAAATGTCTGGAATCACTAATTTTTATAACGTTATTTTTAATATTTGTGATCATACAAGAAATGGGTTGTTTTTAGTACCAATATTTTTATATTTAGGTTTTATAGTAAAAATAAAGAAAGAAAGTAGAAGATATGATTTATATTTAAGTATATTGTTCTTTATTTGTATGACTATAGAAGGAATGATTTTACATTATTTCAATCTTCAAAGACATGATAGTATGTATATCTTTTTAATACCAGTTATGTTTTTCTTATTTAGGTATTTAATGAGTAAAAATAAATCTTCTAATAAAGAATTAAGGGAAATCGCGACAGGAATTTATATTTTCCATCCATTATTTATAGTGGTAGTTAGGTTTATATCTGGAGCATTAGGATTAGACAATATGTTGGTTGAAAATAATTTAATTCTTTTTGTTATAGTTAGTTTTGTTACTTTTATATTTATGGTTTTTGTAGAAAATGCTAAATTGTTAATTAGAAGGAAAAATATTAATTGATGTTATGATAAACTATTCTGAATGAGTAAAAGTACTCGATTTAAAATGCAGCCTATGAACTTATAATCATCTTGGTCTACTTCTTCTACAAAGATGTGGCTTTATACAAAATCACTGCTTAAAATGAAAAAAGCACGATGTGCTATTCATTTTCCATAGTATTTAAGTACTCTTTTAGATTTTTGGCGATCAGCTCTGGAACGATCTCGGATATTTCTTCGACGGAGGCGGCTTTGATCGCTTTAAGACTTCCAAATTTCTTTATTAAAGCTTTTCTTCTTTTTTCGCCTAGCCCTTCGATATTATCTAAGACACTTTGGATTGAGCCTTTACTTCTGATCGTACGATGATAATTGATCGTAAATCTGTGGACTTCATCTTGGATTCTGGTTAGGTAATGGAAAAGGTTCGAAGTTCTGTCTAGAGGAATTATGTTTAAGTCTTCATCGACTAGGTCGTTTGTACGGTGTTTAGAATTTTTCTTTAGACCTACCATCTTAATGTCCAAATTTAAACTTTCGAGGACTTCTCGAGCAGCGTTTATCTGATTTTCTCCACCATCTAGAATTATTAGATCTGGTCGTTCGGACTTTTCCATCAACATCCTATAATATCTTCTATAGAGAACTTCTTTCATAGTGTTGTAGTCGTCGTTCTTTTCTAGACTAATTTTGAATTTGCGATAGTCGTTTTTCGAAGGGTGACCATCTTTGAATACGACCATTCCACTTACTGAATATTCGCCAAAAAGGTTGGAATTGTCGTAGACGTCGATCCTATAAAGCTTCTCCAATCCTAATAGTTTTCTGAGTTCTTCGTTGGCTTCGATCGTGCGAGATTCATCCTTTTTAATGGTTTCGAACTCATTTTCTAATGATATCTTCGCATTAGTTTTAGCAAGTTCTAAAAGGTTCTTCTTTTTTCCTTTTTGGACGTGGAAAACTTTCGTCCCTATCGCTTCGCTTAAAACTTCCGCATCGAGTTCGTCGTTTACTATGATCTCGGCAGGAACCTCATTTTTGGTGTAGAATAGACCTATAAAATATTCGATCTCGTCGACATATTCATCCATGATCGGGAATATTTCGTTTTTGTTACCGAGAAGTTTTCCATGTCTTATGAAAAAGATGTTTATACTTATATATCCGGATTCTATATAGTAGTTGATTATGTCTCTGTCGACTAAATCTGTGAGTTCGACTTTTTGTTTTGCCAAAACCATCGACATATAGTCGAGCTCATTTTTTAGATCAAGTGCTACCTCGTAGTTCATCTGTTCACTATGGTATTCGATCTTATCCATGATCTTCTTTTTGATCAACGTGTCATTACCTCTTAAAAAAGAAATGATCTCGCTTTCCATGCCATCTATTTCTTCAGAAGAAACATTTTTCGTGCAGTAGCCTAAACACTCTTTAATGTGGTAATAAAGGCACAACTCTTTGGGATTTCCTTCACATTTTTTTAAGGGATAGAGCCTGTTTATAAGATTGACTATTCTCCTCGCGGCATATTGGTTTGGATATGGTCCGAACAGTCTTCTGTCTTTGGTTTTTTTGACGTTTAAATATCTCACTATTTTTAATTTAGGATACGGTTTGCGAATGTACTCGATGTATGGATAGCTCTTGTCATCGCGAAGAAGAATATTGTATTTGGGATCATATTTTTTTATCAGATTAAGTTCTAGGATAAAGGCTTCGTTTTCTGTCGAAGTGACTATGTATTTAAAATATACTATCTCGCTTACTAGTTTTTTTGTCTTGCCAGTTACTCTTCCTGTAAAATAAGAAGTCAGACGGTTTTTAAGATCTTTAGCTTTACCTACATATATCACTATGTCGTTTTTATCATACATCTGGTAAGATCCAGGTAGATGTGGTACTAAACTTAATTCTTCTTTGAACATAGATATCACCTGTTAGTATTATACTACAAAAATTGTAGTTTTTAAGCATCTATATCGTTTTACTATTAGATTCCGAAAATTTCTAAATTAGAACTTTTCGGAATAATGTTCCGATTTTTTCTAGACTAACTCTTTTAATGATGTTATACTGTAATCGGTGAAAGCAAATGAAATGTTACGAAAGAAATATTAGAAATCTGTTTAATGATTATTCTAGTAGTTTTAAAAGTGTCTTAATAACAGGCCCAAGACAAGTTGGAAAAACTACTTTTCTTAAATCTATAAAGGAAAAGGAAAGAAAATATGTGACTTTGGACGATTTAAGTCTTCGTTTATATGCTAAAAATAATCCTCAGAAATTTTTAGAAGAGTTTTGCCCCCCTGTTATTATAGATGAAATACAATATGCTCCAGATCTCTTATCCTATATAAAAATCTATTGTGATAATACAGATAAAAGAAATTTGTTTTGGCTTACCGGTAGTCAGAAAATTCAGATAATGAAAAATGTAAGTGAGACTCTCGTAGGAAGAATGGGTGTTCTCGAAATGAATTCTCTTTCATATAGGGAATTAGCAATTTCTAATTATCTTCCTATAGATATAAACAATTTGGTCGAAGGAACTTATTTTACTAAAAAGGACATAATAAAAAAAATGTTTGAAGGTTCTATGCCAGATGTCATCTATAACGGAGTAAATAAGGACTTTTTCTATTCGAGTTATATCGATCTATATATCGAAAGAGATATAAAGGAGTTAAAAGAAGTTCAAGATTTAGAAACGTTTAGAACTTTTATGGGAATCGTAGCAAGTCGATGTGGGCAACTAGTAAATTATAGTGGCATAGCAAAAGAGTCTAAGATCGACGACAAGACGGCAAAATCTTGGATGTCTGTATTAGAAAATACTGGAATTATCACTTTTATTTACCAATATAAAAAAGACGAGTATAAGAGGCTTAAAACCCACCCTAAATTAGTATTTATGGATACTGGACTAGCTATTAGTTTATTGCGCATTCACAACTTAAAAGCCCTTGAAAATTATACATATTTAGGAAATCTATTTGAGAGTTATGTGATAAGTGAATTTGTCAAAAATAACAATAATTATAATCTTCATTATGAGTTCTCTTTTTATAGAGATAAAAATGGCAATGAAGTAGATTTCATCATTACAGATGAAAATAACGACATCCACCTTTACGAAATTAAAATGACTGACAAAGTTGATGAAAGAATGATAAAGGGATTTAAAGCTTTAATGGACGTTAAAAACAGAAAAAATGGTGGAATAATTTGTACTGCTAAAAATTTAGTGAGTTTAAACAGTGAAAATGACATAATTCCTATCGGTACAATAATCGAATGATTCCGAAAATTTCTAATTTAGAAATTTTCGGAATCTTTTTTACATCAATTCTTTTTTGTATAACTTTTGATAAGTTTTGTTATTTTTAATTAAGTTTTCGTGTTTATCGAAGCCTACGATTTTTCCATCGTCGACAACTAGTATTTTATCACAGTCTATGACAGTTGAAAGTCTGTGGGCTATTATTATCACAGTGTAGTCTTTTCGGATTTTTTTAATGGATTTATGGATGTGATCCTGTGTTTCATTATCTAAACTGCTCGTCGCTTCGTCGAGCATTATTATTTTGCTGTTCTTAAGGATCGCTCTTGCTATCGATAATCTTTGTTTTAGGCCGCCTGAAAGGATGACTCCGTTCTCTCCGACTAAGGTATCGATACCGTTTTCTAGAGAATCGATGTAATCGTCTAAAGCACATAATTTGCATTTCTCTTGTAATTCTTCATCGCTGGCGAATGGATTCGCTATCTTTAGATTGTCTTTGATGGACATGTTAAAAATATAGGGGCTTTGGGTAATAGTCGTCACATTTCCACGGATTGATCTCTCTGTCAATTCGTTTATATCGATGGAATCTAAAAGGATTTGGCCCTTCTCGACAGTATATAATTTATTAATGAGGTTGAATATAGTACTTTTCCCCGCACCACTTTTTCCGACGATTCCGATCGTCTCGCACGGCTCTATCCGAAAACTGACGTCTTTTAAGATAGTATTCTCATCATAACCGAACGTCACATTTTTAAATTCTATGCTTCCTTTTGCATCCGTGATACTCTTATGGCCGTACTTTTCTTTATGATATTTTGTATCGTCGACGAGCTCGTATAGTCTTTCGAGAGACAGATTAAAATCTTTATAGGTTCTATGGATACCTGCAATGCTGTTCATGAAATAGTTGGTTCTACTTTTATACATGTATATTACTAAAAGATTAGCACCTGTCAAATTTTCGGACTTTATAAGAACTACGCCTATTACTATGAAAAAGAAGTCCATCAAAATATGCAGAAAATCTATCCAAAGGTAGGCATATTGATCGTTTTTGTTGGTTTTATCGTCATAAGCAACGATCTCTTTTTGCTCCTTGATCGTCTTCTTTATCAGGTAATCTTTTAAATTTAAGACTTTAATATCTTTGATTCCGCGGATCAGTTCGCCAAAATTACTGGAATATTTCTCTCTCATCTCATTACTTTCTTTGCGTTCTTTTTCCCACTTTTTATCTCTACTTATGTGGATGAAAAAATTGATTAGAGAACTTAAAAAGAGGAATGCTCCGATCGGTGGACAGATGATAAAAATGTATATGAATACTCCTATAGATGTGAAAAAATCTTCAATGCTGTATCTGAATCTCATGAAGATGCCCGCGATTGAACGCGGTTCACTTTCGATGCGGTTTGCAAAGAATCCGGTTCCTTCTTTGTCGAAGTTTTTGATCTCTAAATCGAAAAGCTCTTTCGATACATCTTCTTTGATCTTTATCTCTACTCTATTTGTTATCTTAGTCGACGAGCGTGAATTTAAATGACTGACGAGCATATTAATCGTATATAAGACTAGTAAGATGAGCGCATATTTTATCATGTTTTCCAAATCGGTATTTGTTATTGCCTCTAGATTTTTCGCCGAGATAGCTGGCAACAACGTGTTTATCGCAATTAGAAAAACAGAAGAAACAAAGTAAATAAATATGTTCATTTTTTCTTTCTTAAAATAGTTAAACAATCTTTTATAGTATTTCTTTTTATCCATACATCTCACTTCTGGGAAGTAGTATATCACAAAAAACAAGATAATGCCATATTTCTAAAAGTTACTGGACAATCTTTGGAATGTAGGATATTATTAGTTTGGTGAAATTCTATGGAACTTTTAAAAAAAACAGAAACGATGATCAAAAAGTCGAAGTTCATCGGACTTTTGTATCGTGTAGAAAGTGTCGAAGAGGTCGAGGCGATTTTAAGCGATTTAGCACTAGAACATAAAAAAGCGAGGCATATACCTTACGCTTATAAGATAGGTCCTCTTGCAAAGAAAACTGACGATAAAGAGCCATCAGGTACGGCTGGTATGCCTATTTGGAACGTCATAGAAAGAAACGATTTAGACAACGTTTTGATCGTCGTCATCAGATACTTCGGTGGCGTGAAGTTGGGCGCAGGTCCTCTACTTAGAGCTTATGCAGGAAGCGCCAACAGCGTCGTCAAGAATTAAATTTTTTGTTAACTATGTAATAGAGATCTTCGTGGTCTCTTTTATAGTTGATATCTCCTACTATTCCATAGATAAATACTTTAATTCCTCTATCTAGGAAATAGTCGACTATTTCGTCACTTGCGATTAGATCTAGTATACAGATGATATCTAAGTCATAATCTAATTCTGAATTAAACACGTAGTTTAAAACTCCGAATTTTAGATGTGGGTGTTTGGCTTTCAGTCGGTTTATGAGACCAACATCGAAACTTATGAAGTAAGTATCTTCGTCTATTAAATCTAAAACTGGTGCTAAATCGATCTCTTCTTTGATCTCTATCAATTTTATAGTATTTTTAATATTTTCTAGGACGTTTTCTAACGTCGGAATCTTACTGGGTACTTCACTTGATCCGAAATTGTAGTTTAGAAGTTCTGCGTATGTATGATCCTTTACGAGGCCAGATTCTTCGGAAGTCCTATTGATCCAGGCATCGTGGATGATAACAAGTTTATTATCTTTCGTCTTTCTGACGTCGCATTCTATACCATCAAACTCGTTGTTGACAGCATTCTCGAACGCTTCCATCGTGTTTTCTTTTATCAAGGACGTGGTATATCCTCTATGTGCTATCTTTTTCATATTGTATTGTATGTCAAAAAGGAAATAGTGTTACTGTTTAATAGCACGGCCATAAAAAAACAACCAGAATTATAGATTCCAGTTGATAATGACTCTGAGATATTTATTGTACTAGGCTCATAAAATGTGGCCAGAATATGACGAGGATTATGACAATTCCGATCATAGAAACGACGAATGTGGCTGCACTACAGCAATCTTTGGCAATGCGCGCAAGTTCGTTATATTCTAAAGTTACCATGTCTACACATGCTTCCATAGCGGTGTTAACTAGTTCGAAGGCTAATATGACCACTAAAGAGATCATAACTAATCCCCATTGCATGTGACTTATGTTGAAAATGATACCTAATGCAACTGTTATCAAGGAACATCCGGCGTGAATCCATAAACTGTGCTCGTGACGATAGGCATAGAATAGACCGTTAACTGAATATTTCGCACTATAGAAAACTCTCTTTAAACCAGTATATTTGCTTTTATTTCTCGATACCTGCATCGCGTAAAACCTCCTTTTGTAAATCGAACATGACTTTTTCGTCCTCTTCGTTCATATGATCGTACCCTAAAAGGTGTAAAAGACCATGGATACATAAAAATGCTAGTTCCCTTTTTTCGCTGTGTTCATATTCCACAGCCTGACTTTTCATTTTAGGGATCGATATGAATATGTCTCCCAATAAATTGATCTCGCTTACAAAATTTTTTTTGGTATCGTTTAGAGCAAAAGATAGGACGTCAGTGGTACGATCTATACCTCTATATTTTAGATTCATCTCGTGCATTTTCTCATCGTCTATGAACGTTATCGAAAAGAAACCGTCTGTTTCAAGTTTTTTTATTGCAAAGTCTAGGAGATCTTCTAGGTAGGAATGATCCTCATATCCATATTCATCTATTATATTATATTGTCTCATTTAAATCTTTATCCCCCATAACTTTAATATGTAGATTATTATAAATAAAATCAATATGCCAGTCAATATATTATAAATTAAATCTCTCTGTAAAAATTTTGGAAGATGTCTTTTTATAGCAGATAACCCTATGAATAATAGAAATCCACAAATTCCTCCTATGCAGTTTAACAATATGTCGTCGACATCAAAACTGCGTCCGATGAACATTTGAACTAATTCGATAGTAAGACTCGTAATGAAGGTGATCAGTAAAGGTCTATTCACCTTTTGAGAGTTCAAATATAAACTTACAAAGAAACCGAATGGTAAGAATATTGCGATGTTGCCGATTACGTTCCAGTAGAAGTTTCGACTTCCTATCTCATATCTCAGTATCTCTTTAAATGGTATGAAGTTATGACTTATACTCTGTAAATCCGTATTCGTCACTAGTCCGAATAATAGTAAAATATATATGACGAACGCGAGGGCAAAGAATTCTTTATATAGAACGAACTTTTCTCCCTTTTCTAATATATAATTTATTCTAATCGTCGATAATACGACGACGAATATCAACAGCATAGGCCATATTCCTTTAATAATTATGTATGCTTCATTCGGTAAATTAAACATCTACTCCAACTCCTCTTTTTGCTCCTTTTCTATGTATTCACTTTCAACTTGAGTGCTTATAATTTCTTTGACAGCATAGAAAACATCTACACTAATTATACTATCATAAGTGCTACTTTGCAAAACCTTTTCACTCATGATCGAAGCATTTTCGTCTAATTTTATTTCTAGTTTCTCACGGGCCGTTTTAAGTGCCTGATTTAACACTTCATCTTCTTTGTAAACTTCCTTTTTACTCGTATATTCTTTTACAGTTTCTTTGTAGAGGGCGAACTTACCGATTTTAACTAGACGTTTTTTTTCGACATCATAATTTTCATAATGGACTTTAAAAATTCTATTATAGGTTGAACCATATTCAAATCCTATATTACTTTTACTTTTTCCTGTGTAGTTTTTTATAGTATGCTCATAGGGAAGACTTATCGAGACTCTATACCAAGTATTGCCATAGACTGTACCTGAGGCACATACGTGTGATTTAGTGGCTTCGTTGAATTTTATTTCGCCACTTATGAGCACGTCACCTTTTTTGACGAATTCGTTATTATCGACTACATTTTGACCCTTCGAAACGGTCGACCCTAAAACAACCGCGTCTTTAGTACTTATCACATTGCAGAAGTCTTTTGTTTTTGAAGGTTCGGTGATGATCCTCTCTTCTACACGTATAGTATACTTCATGCCGTCATCTATTATCTCTAGCCATTCGATCTCGTTTGGGTGTTTCTTCTTTATCTTTTCTTTGATATCTTGAATCTTCTCAAAAGGTTTTTTTAGTATGAATTGCTTGATACCTAGATCGAAGAGTTCATCTTCTACGAGAAGACGGATCTTTTTATCGGAGTGTATTACGTTCACTTCGACGATTACATTACTTATAAAAAATACGAGTAAAAGAGATAATATTGTCGCTCCTATGAAATGTCTATGTCTTTTGATCTTATAAAGAACACTTTTTATCCCTTTAAAGGACACTACTTCGATATTGTCTATTTTTAATTTTTCGAGATCACTTTCATCGATAGTATAGATGTTTCCAGTTTCCTTGTAATCTATGTCATATATGTTTATGTGGTTTCTGTAAAGAGTTTTAATCGTATAATGACTGTCTTCTAAAATTCTGATCTTTATTCTATTATTCATCATTTCTCACTTCAATGTTCGCGATCGTACCTTTTACGAGAAGTTCTTCTTTGGTAATTCTAACTAGGAGAAGATCGCTTCCCGTTAAAGTGAGCTTCTTTTTATGAAGGCTTAAAATGATCTTATTATCGTTGAATAAATCTAGATATTTGTAATTGAAGATATAGAAGTAGTCATCATACATGCACATACAATAGTCCCTATCATATAAGTAGTTTAAGATGTTATCTTTAATATTCATAGAACCACCTTATAAATTGTATGCGCATTAGTTATCTTGTAGAAAGAAAAAAAGATCCGATTGAGTTCTTATTACTCTTTATCGGATCAAATCTTATTTTAGGAAATTATAGTAAAGTTTGAATCTGTCGATTTTGGAGATGTTGAGGCATCGATAACCCATTGTTTTAAAGCTTGGTTTTTAACGATTATGTCGATCGATGATCCTATTTCATTAAACATTTCAGACTTATTAGTCACATTGCTCGTGTTTGTATTATCCTCGGAATCGGGAACTAAGTATGCCATCACGCCTTCACTTTGTGAACTCGATATATCGTATTCGTAACTAGCATTTTCTTTTGGGGCGAGTGTATCTTCAAATACTATTCTTTTTATATCTGCTTTGTGTTGCCATATTTTTTCATCGTTATTATATTTAACGAGCATTAGCTCATTAGAAATCGATTCAGTTAAACTCGTCCCTTTAGGTACTATTGACATCTTTATGGAGTATTTAGCAAACAGATTCTCGTTTTGATTATAATCGTTATTTAATAAAGTCACTGTTACTCTATAATTTTGAGTTGTATTACCTTGAATGTCGATATCGCTTTTAATGACTACATTTGCGGTTTTAAATTCTCTATATGGCACGGGAGTCGTATCCAAGAGAGTCTCAGCTGTATCTATATTTTCTATCTTGTAGACGAGTTCGTCATTTTTGAAAGTATTTAGCAGTTGTTTGAAGTATAATGTGTAAGTTATATTTTTCTTTGATTCGTTTTTTACTTGGAAAGTTTTTATTACGCTCTCTCCCAAATTTAGGTCTTTATTTATATTCTCGCATTGAAATCTATTATCATCTGCACAATCTTGATAAATGAGAGTCAACTTCTCAGTAGTCACACCCACGTTTTGAGGATCGTTTATGCTAGGCAATATATTAGTTATCAAATATGCAGTCGATGTTGCAATAGTTATTACGATTATAGATACTAAGAGAACCAGTAATATTTTTTTATTTTTTTTCATATAAAGTTTCATTCCTTTCACTACGTTTAAGGCACACATAGTAATGAAAACCTTGAACTTTGATTAATAATAAATTACTATAGACACGAAGGAGCACACACTACAAAGCACGGTGGGAGGAGTTGCAGACTTCCTGTAACTCAAGGATTAAATCAGCATATAAAGCAGTGCAGGTGCAGTTATTTCAAGCACACATTAGTGCTCCTACTTTCTATATATACGAATTTCTCTATGTTTAAATTTTAAACTCGTCGACTTCTTCTTGTCAATACTTTTTATCGTATTTACATCGCCAAAAGTGCCGATTTTGAGCGTATGAAAAGAATATCTTTTTCAGAGATTTTGGCAAAGCTTTAAAAGTATGTTTTTATAGAGAACTAGAACGCGAGTATTAAGCGTTGCTGTATCTCCAACACTACTTAAGGGGGCTAGGTTCAACTCTTGTTTTACAACTGTCGATTTCTAGGATTGGAGATGGTATCTATGAAAATTGAAATAGATTTTGATGGATTACTTAGAGTGCTCTTAGCACTTGCTATAATAATAGCTCTTTGTTCTATATGAACAAAAAACAGCACGACTTAATACCTTAGGTATCTTTGTCGTGCAAACCAAACTAGGAGAAACACGACCTTGATAACTCGCGTTCTCTTAATTAGAATTATATATCATTTCTCAATATTTTTCAAATTTATTCGTTCAAAAAGTATGGATTTTGTAAAGTTCCGTCACCTTCGAGTTGATTCAAGTATTTTGGCTTAAGATTGATTACTGGCGCTACTGAACAACTACTGTAATGACCACTCATATAATTTAAGTGACCAACATTATTAATATCAAACATATAAGCATAACCGTCGTAAAAAGCACTAGGTGAGAACGACCAGTACCATGTATTTTTGTATAGATAATAACTACTATTTACTGTTTTATATTTTCCACTTCCTGCCGCGACTATCTCATCTGCTGTGATGAGTCCTACTGGATATGTTGAATTTCCATTTCCTCCGTTTTCAACACTCACTGTGAATTTATCATTCTCTTGTGGACATGTGAATTGCGGTCTTACATTATTATAGTTTATTGATTCTGCTCCGCTTCTCGCATATGCTCCATATGCTGTCACATTCTTTCCATATCCTAATCCTGTGTCGTTTTCATATCCCGTCACGCTTTGCCCTGGTGTACTTCTATCATTACAGAATATCGCGTCTTGTACGAATTTACTATATCTTGTATCTACTATGTTTGTTTTGTACCAATTATCTACTGCTGTTTTTATTTCTGAATTTGTTTCATTCCTTTGGGCTTGTTCTTTCGAAGTACTCGCTGTTTCTTGTGTTCCTCCAAACATCCAGCCTACATACTTCGCATCGTCGTATTTCGTATTCCATTTT
>CASRZA010000023.1 GCA_949439935.1 uncultured Bacilli bacterium | reverse complement strand
GGCTTACACCACCGGAACGCGTAGCACCTGTACAAACTCGAGCGTATCGTTTAAACTAGTGCCAGATGGTGGCGGTCAAGAATACGAGTCTAAGCCAGGAAGTTTTAATTCAGTATGGACAAACGAGACCAACTTCAAATATTGGACTTGTGCAAGGACAGGCTATCAGCCAGGAATAACGGCTGGTCGTTGTAGAACCGGCAGTGAATCATATATGAGTGGCTCGTTTAGCCATGCTATAGATCTAGGTCAATTAAAAGAAGAGAAGACCTATACGTTGATGATGAAGTACAACGGCCCAGGTAGTACAGGTTGGTTTAAGGTCGGTATAGGGGAAGACGTCGGGGGAAATTTAACTTCGTACAAAGGAAATGGCTCGATGAACGTAAGCATCGACGGATTTGCCAACAAAATCGAAGCAGTTGGATATAACCGAGCTTTGGGTAGAAGTGGTACTTATTGCGATGCTCCAGGTGGATCGCTATCCTCTAAAGCAAACAATACTCTTTCTGGTACATACTCACTTGCAGGTTCTGCTATAACAGCAGAAAGACAGTCAGGTGCGATGAAATTGTATCCAGTTTCTGCATCAGGCGGCACGGCCTATATTCCAGCGATCACGTCGAGACTCGTAAGCGACAACGGTTTAAAAATAAAGGTCACTAAAGGGGAAGATTCCGAATACGATGTGGTAAACCCTCCTGCTGCATGCGAAGGCGGAGAAGTATATATATTCCATTATTTCTTCATAGACGAGCTTTATGGAAAGACGACAGATCGTCATACAGGAGCAAATGCGAATTATGGAGACATTTATGCCATAAGCGAGGTCTTAGAAGTAACGTCTCTATCCGAACTTATCATAGGCGAAGGAAGCTATGTTACAGTTAGAGACGGTACAGATAAATTTAGCCTTAAATGGTTTCATGACAATCTTACAAAGGCTTCTAATGCACCACACCGTTATTATCAAAGTGGAAATGAATTCTTCATAGATAAAGAATCTTGGATAGACTATGACCACGGCGGTGGAGTCGAGGAAGCTCCAGTATTCGATATACCATACGACACGCTGAAACTGAAATCAGTTCAAGCTGAAGTCGTGATCAATAGAATGGAAAATTCGGCAAACAACGGATTCCTCTTCGACATTAGAAGAGATTATAAGAGCAATACTGCCAGTGGGAAAAAACTGATCAGCCCTTGGGACAAGTCAGCAGCAGGCTCCGTAACGCACAGTTTGGATGTATTATACCAACCGGCAATTTACACGATGAGTTTATGTAAGAAGCCTAAAGATGTCCCTGCACAATGTCCAGACACAGTAAATCCAGCTGTTTGTTCGAACGGAGACACAGGTACACACGTAGTATTTCACGAGAACAAAGATATAAAGACTTGTACTTTAAAAGCAGGAACCCATTCTGGATTCACGATAGTAGATGAAACCGACAACAACTATAGTCATAAAACTACGAGTCCAGCAGGTACAGTATTCGGCCGTGTGGCATGTAAAGAGGACCTAGACATCTATCTTCCGACTAGCAAACAGACGGCATCTGGTCAATATTTCTTGCTAGACAACGATGCGGGATATGGAAACCCCCACATAAAAGCTCTTAGGACGTGTGCGACGACCCCTGACAAATATTCTGACTTAGATAACGATTTAAAGAACAATTACGAACAGCCAGATCAACTAGAATATCTTTACAACGTCTATAGAGATCAT
The DNA here is from genome assembly GCA_949439935.1 of uncultured Bacilli bacterium. Classification (GTDB taxonomy): domain Bacteria; phylum Bacillota_I; class Bacilli_A; order RF39; family UBA660; genus RUG11867. Next base: position 17,894 of record CASRZA010000023.1, on the reverse strand, counting down.
CTATACGTATATAATAACTTCCCAAGCGGACCAGAGACTGAAGGACCATTCGATGGGACTTGTATAGGAAGTGACAAAGAAGTATATGATTACACCTATACCGAATGGACTATTCCTAACAAAGGTATCACGATTGGAGATACGCCGAACGGAGAATACGGATACGAAGAGGCAACTGGAACCTATATACCGAATATACCCGATAAATGTAATTTAAAAAGTTCTAAATCGCCTCAAGAAGAATGGCAAGATGCTTACGACGCTGAGGAGGCAAAAACTTGGGCGGCAAAATCTGCATACGACACCATGTTATACAATTACCATGAGACAGTCCTCGCATATAACGCTATGTTCAACTGGGAAGATAAAACTCAGAATACGAGTTATCATAGTGAAGGTAGCATTCAAAATGCTGCTTGGATAAACATAAAACAGGGTTATGTCGATACTAAATACAAATTTAAACCGAAAGTCACTTTCAACTATCCAGACAGAGACGGAAGCGTATTCCCAGTAGAATATGAATATCCTGTAACACAACAGAGTCCTAGTACCAAGAAGAGTTACTGGGGAGAAGGTTCAGAGCCGAACAACGAATATACGAACGCTAATGGTGGATATAATGTCCAGCCTCGACAACTGACTAACTGCCGAGATGGAGGAGATACCTGTGTTCCACTAAACATTACAGGAAGCTTTCATCACAATGGAGCGCTCCGAAGAGATGAGACTATCGAATATGATTACAATTTGCCAACGGTATATACTATCGTTCCTAGTGGAGTGGTACAGACTAATAAACCCAACAGAGCACACTTAACTTTGGATCCTGAGGCTGTTCCAGTAAACATAAATACTCACGCAGGTACGTATGAATACACGATCTCGATCCACGATCTCAAAGATGAAATAAGAAAAAAGTATTACAATGTCAAACAGAATAATCCTGATGATAACTGGGCAGAAAGTCCACCTTCATCAGGCGAAACGAGATTTATTCAAAGAAAAGTATTAAATGCTGGCCAAGACTATGTATGTAACTATAAAGTAATAAACGATATATATATCCCAGTAAATCCTGAACGATTTAACTTCTTCTATAGAATAATAGATACGGAAGATGTAAATCCGAACAATCGTATTTTAGGATATAACTGGACCGACGGGCGAGGAAGCAAAGTACAAGAGTTGATGATAAGAAACGAACAATCTTATCAAAGACTTACGAATAGCCCAGATGTCGACAAATTCGTGTTTACTTTAACTCCGGTTATGATGAAACAGATAAGAATTTATAATGCTGAGCAAAGTTACAACGATGGATACGCCGATTGGGATTTGAATTGTCAAGATTACGGATTTGCAGGAGGATACCACTGTTATAGCAATTTCTTGAACTGCCTTACTGGTGGAACTGGAGAATCTGGACAGAAGTCGTGCTCGCAAGTTTTGGGAGATACGTATGAAACAGCTCTCAATACAGAGTTCGAAAGTAAAAAGAGCAATTACACTTTACAGGATCTCCAAGAAAACAGAAGAGTTCTCATAAATAAACAGAACAACATCGACGGTAGGGGGGTAACGACTCCATGAAAGAAAGCGTATGGGGTTGGTGGTTCTTAGTTTTGGGTCTAATAATGATCGCAATAGTAATGCTCATTACCGACATGACCACCACCCATGAACAAAACTACTACATGTTAAAAGAGATCTCTGAGGCTTCTATGATGGAATCAGTAGATTATGCCTATTATAGAAAATACGGAGATCTTCGAATAAATAGTGAAAAATTTATGGAAAATTTCATACGGAGATATTCAGAGATCGTAACCATAAATAAGACTTCCAAAATATCGTTTTACGATATTTATGAAAGTCCACCTAAGGTAACTGTCGAGGTCGCGACGAGGTCCTCGCAGATTTTGATAGATTCGACGAGTACGACGTTCGAAATAACGAACAGACTAGACGCTATACTAGAGATGTACTCAGTAACCGACCCAACTATTTATAATTAAAAGGAGGAATGAAAGATGGGTAATATAGGAACTATGGTGAAAAGGTTCTTATCGAACAAAAACACCGTAACATTGATAGCAATTATAATCTGTACAGTAATTCTTTATGGATTCTACAATTGGAGAGTAAAGAGTGCTGTCACAACACAATATGTTTGCTATGCCACACAAACGATACCAGCAAGAACACAAATAACTAAAGAGATGGTGTCAACTGTCAAAGTGCTATCTTCTACAGTTACACAAAACACAGTGACGAGCTGTGATCAAGTAATAGGAAAATATGCAAGCTATGCGACGGAGATTCCGGAGAGCAGCTATTTCTACCAAAGTGCTTTGATGAATAAGGAAGAAATGCCGGATTCAGCATTCGACGACATTCCAGATGGATTTACGATTTATAATCTACCTGTAACGTTCGAAAGCACATACGGAAATTCGATCTTCCCAGGAGATTATATCGACTTGTACATGAAGTCTTCGAATGTAGATACTGACGAACTCGTTTATGGTAGATTTATTCAAAGTATCGAAGTTTTAGGAGTTAAAGACGACGAGGGAAGAAACGTTTTTGAAACCACTATAGAAACAAGAACTCCGACACATTTATTATTCGCCGTTCCAGAGGATCTTTACTTGCTACTTAAAAAAGCCGAATATCTCGGAATAGAGATAGTAGTAGTTCCAAGAAATAATGGATACACGGCTGAAGCAAATGAGACGTTGGTTTCTAGCGAATGGCTAAAAGAACACATCGAAACGCAAACATTTGATATACCAGATGAATGTTTAACTCCATCGACGGGTACAGCAGAATGTCCTAACAATGTAACAGATGACACCCAAGGTGGTAACGACCAACAACAAACCGGAAACGAATAAGGAGGGAATTTAAATGGATGAGGCAATATTCTCGCAGTTAGATTTTGGACCTCTTCAAGAATTCCTCGAAGACGACGACATAACCGACGTATCGTACAGTAATGACGGACAAGTACATTTAAAAACTCTATCGAGAGGTATCTATAAAGTCGAAAGACCAGAGATAAACAACGCTCTGATGGAAAAACTCGCATTCCAATGCTCTAACGTAATGGGTAAGACCTTCAACATGGCTCACCCATTACTGGATGCCGAGTCGAGCGAACTTCGTATGAACTTCATACATGAATCGATCGCGACGAATGGAATTGCGTGCGTCATACGTAAAACTCCAGCTAAAATAAGACTTAATAAAAAGAAGCTCTTAGATGAAGGTTACGTATCGCTCCAAATGCACGACTTTTTGATGAAGTGTGTAGAAGGACACTGTAACATCATCGTATGTGGAGAAACTGGTTCAGGTAAAACAGAGTTAGTTAAATATCTGGCTAGCCACATCAAAGAAAATGAAAAGATCATAACGATCGAAGATACACTAGAGTTGCACTTAGATAAGATATTCCCTCACAGAGATATCGTAGCGATGAAAACTAACAACGTCGCGACGTACTCAGATCTATTAGAGGGTTGTATGAGACAGAACCCACAATGGATACTTTTGTCCGAGGTTCGTTCTGCCGAAGCCGTCATGGCTGTACGTAACTCGATATCGTCAGGTCACAACATACTTTCGACGATCCACGCCGAAAAAGCTTCCTCAGTTCCGATGCGTATGTATGCGCTTATGGAAGGTAGCCAAGATGTCGACCAGTTCTTAAAGACTGTCTATCGATACGTTCAGTTGGCAATATATGTCAAAGGTTACTTCAGCAAGGAGCTTGGAAGATTTCAACGTGAGATACTAGAAGTATGCGAATTCTTCGTAGACGACGACACAAATGAAGCTAAACAGAATCTCATTTATAAAAAGACCATAGATGGTCAAATAACGCTCAAAAATCCTTCAAAACATCTGTTGGATTATGTGGCGATACACAGTGTCTATTTACCAGAAGACACGTTTAGAATTAATCAAGAAGAAACGGTAGGTGCATAAAAGATGGAATTAATTATAATGCTCGTTACAGTGATATTTATCTATCTTTATAGACAGAATCCAGGAAGCGCGCCATATAAATACTTTACTAATATGGCGGTTACGGTGTATGAAAAATATGCACCTTACAGTTATAAAGTCGTAAAAGAGAAAGCTAAAGAACTAGGGCAAGACTTTACAGCTAAACAATACCTTGTACAAATTGTATTGTTCGGTGGAGTAGCCGCAGCTATAGCCTTCCTTTACTTCTACTCACTGTTTTGGGCTATTCTCTATGCCGTAGTAGCGATCGCCTTCATACCTTACGTAAGTTTCTTAAGATATAAAAGGATCTATAACGAGTTTATATTCGAAGAGATCCAAGTATATTGTACGAACGTCATAATGGAATTTACTACTAGTCAAAGTTTTGTAAAATCCTTGGAAGGTGTAAGGGAATCTGGAATACTAGAAGAACCGATCCTCGGAGATGTAACTACGATGATAGATATGTCTTATGCGAACGGAACTATAGATGAAGCCTTAAAATTCATGAGTGACAAATATCCATATTATATGGTTAAAAACATGCACCAACTGTTCTTACAGATCACTAACGAAGGTGCAAAGGACTCAGGAGAGTCGCTAGAACTTATGATGCAGGACATCGACATGCTAGTTGAAGGTGTCTACCGCGATAAGATGGACCGTGCAGCTTACTACAAAAAATTCGTAATGTATGGCCTCGCGCTTTACTTGCTCGTCATGTTGATGCAATTCCTTTTAGGACAAGCACAATACTTAGAGATGGTAAATGAGTGGTATATACAGCTCATCCTTCATGCGGTAATACTCATCAATTCGTTCTTCCTTATCGATGGAACGAAGTTCTATAACGAAGAGATAGGAGCTGAGTAATTTATGTATATAGAGATATTGATAGTAGCATTTGTCATCTTCTTTGTATGCGAATATTCTGGCATAGTTAGTACGGCTAGATTCGTAAACGATTATCAGGACATATTACTCAAATTTAAAGAAGATGATTATGACTTCTTAGTAAAAGCTCGTTTTGGAGGCGAAGCCGACATAAATGGAATGTACAACAAGCGCATCCAAAATGCCTTGCTCGCTATGGGTTTTTCGCTTTTCTTTCTAATTGCGAACATGAGTTACTTGACGATCATATTGGCGATCTTGATCGCGATAGCGGTCTTTAAACTCCCATACTTGGATCTGAAAAGCTACAGAAGAAAACATATGCACGAGATAGACACTCAACTTCCATACTACTTAAAGAGTTTAGAGATATTGATACAGCACTACACAGTGCCAGTCGCGATAGGTAAATCGGTCGAGACGGCGCCTTCCATATTCAAAGAAGGTTTGCAAAAACTCATCGATTCTATCAACGCTGGAGACTCGAGCATAGAACCTTACATGCAATTCGCACGTGAGTATCCAGTTCGCGATTCGATGCGAATGATGAGACTATTATATAGACTTGGTCTAGGTAAACAGGAAAGAAAACAAGAACAGCTCATCACGTTCTCTAAGACGATTTCCAATCTTCAACAGAAAGCTCGTGAAACTAAATACAAGAACAGGTTAGAGAAGATGGAATCTAAGACTATGACCATGCTAGTATGTACTGGTATAGGCGTCATGATATTGATGGTCATCGCGATCTTGATGACGTTCAGTGTCTAGTGAAATTGTATACTATACACTTAAATATTGATAAATCGTTGAAATAGATTTATAATAATAATAGAAAATAAAGGAGGAAAGATTTTAATATGAAAGAAGCAACAGGAGAACTTTCGACAACAGTTATTGCAATCGTTGCAATCGCTGCTATTCTAGCAGTATTTACGGTATTCTTATTACCTACGCTTAGAGCTCAAATCGCTCTAACACAATCGTGCACGAATGGACCTGATTACAACATCACTAACGAAGACGGTTCTAAGATTATCTGTGGCGCAGCAAGTGGTACAGGAAAAGATAAAAAATGGACTTGCTCTTACCAAGATGGTGAAGGAAACCAAAAAGCACAAAAGAATTGCACTAACTAATAAAAACTAAATAGGATGTGGATTAAATGAGAGAGTCAATAGGAGCGACATGGATATTTACTATTTGTTTAACATTTATTATATTGATGACGGCCTATTTGGCTATCTCAGTTAACTACGCCAAAGCTTTTAAGATTAAAAGCTACATAGTAAGTGAAATTGAAGAAAACGAAGGTTATGACGGCAATCTAGAGCAGCAGATTAGAAATTATCTAACTGCTCAAGGGTACACTGCTTATGGCACTTGCGATTCTACGATTACAGTAGGTGGCGCAAGTACAGACTGGAAACGCATCGCCACTATAGACGATGCTGTACCTACAGGATCCGATCAACACAATGCCTGCATCTATACTAGAACAGTACAAACTGGAAACGACGATATAGATGCTAAAAGAAGCTACTACAGGGTAGTCGTTTTCTTCAAATTCGACTTGCCAGTCGTAAATTTCTTAACGACGTTTAAAGTAGGTGGAGAGACCGGTTATATTTACGATACTAGTTCCAATGCTCATAGAAATCCGATAAGCACCAAAGGAACTGCAGCACCGACTACAGCTAGACCACTTACTACAACTAGAACTACTACAACTAGAAAGACTGCGACGACTAGAACTACTACGACCAGAAAGCGTACGACAACAAAAGCAGAGAAAAAAATAAATATTTTAGATGAAGCTAACAAATATGTAAAGGATTTAAAAAACTTGAATTCCTATTATGAGTGTGATTATAGTGTTAGTGTCGATGAAAGGTTGTGCCGTTTAACAGACGATGCTTACTTGGAGATTGCAGGAGTAATATGTTCAAAAACTTTTTCTAAATATCAGGATGATTTAAAATCAAACGAATCAAAAATAGTATTTAAAGTCTGGGACGGACAAGAAAAGGAAATTAGCGGTCGAAGCTGCCCCTATGAATTGGCTAACGGGGTTGTATACGGGGATACCACTTTAAAGAACTTAATTCCCCAAACAGTACAATTTAGATATTTACACTGATTAGAAGGATGTGATTAAATGAGAGAGTCAACGGGAGCTATGATGCTGTTTGGCATATGTTTGACGTTTATTATAATGATGACAGCTTATTTGGCTATCTCAGTTAACTATGCCAAAGCCTTCAGAGTAAAGAGCCATCTCGTGTCGATGATAGAGGAACACGAGGGTTATAGTCCTACGATCGACGAAGACGTTGTAAACTACTTAGAAAACCAAGGATATACAGCCCGAGGATACTGCGAAGAGAATCTGCCTTCGAGAGGATACGACGAGAGTTGGGAATTCCAGACTTGTTTGGATAAAGATGAAATGGGAAAATGCAGTGCTTGTATCTATAAGACTATGTCTGATACTTCAAAATTTGGACCGACTAAACGTGCCAGATATAAAGTGATGACCTTCTTCAAGTTTGACATACCTGTCGTAGGATCCATGCTGACGTTCCAAGTCGCAGGAGAATCGAGATACTTGTTCAATTTTGCAGGTTAAAGTATTACAAGAAAGGATAAATAATTATGAACGTCATAATAGCAAACAAATACAAAGATGCACTTTCTAATCTAAATATCGATGTAATAAAAAGATTAGATGGCGAATTCGATGCCGAAACGATCATAGATACTTTTGCCAATTTTTATTTTAATAGGATGATACTGGATATCACAGCACTTAAAGATTCCTTTAACATCGCGACTATTCAAAGGTTAAGCGCCTCTTTAGATGCTACGAAGATAATTTTGCTATTGAGCGATGATCCTAGATTTAATAATGCATATCTATCTAAGCTTATAAGCTTAGGTATCTATAACTTTACGAGCGACATAAACGGCGTGAATTACTTGATGAACAATCCGAACAGTTACAGAGATGTTGCTCAATACCACGATTTGGCGATTAACGATGAAAAGAATCTAAAGGTTTCTCAAAGCTCTGCAGGTGGTTTCATGCAAAGTGGCTTTGCACCGAACATGAATGCCGCTCCTACAGAAGTTGCATCAAAGCCTCAAGAAAAGACTTTTCAGCCTTGGATGGGTCCTAGCTATAATGGAAGCATGGATGCCAACTATGGAACACCTATAACCAGTTCTAGCACTAAGATAATAGGTTTTAAAGACCTAACCGAAGGTGCAGGGGCAACGACTCTCATATATATGCTAAAAAAGAACTTAGTTCGAAAGAAAGTCCTAGCAGTCGAACTCAATAAGAACGATTTCAGTTATTTTAACGACAACGAACTTATGAGTGTCAGCGCAGGACAATTTGGAAGTGTCAGAAACAGATTTAATCAATTCGACGTCATCTTGATAGATATAAATAACAGCAATTTAGATACTGATGGTACATGTTCAGACGTCATCTATCTTCTAGAACCAAGTACGATCAAGTTGAATACTCTCATGAGAAGAGATCGAATGGCATTAGAAAAACTTAAAGATAAAAAGATCGTCCTCAATAAGAGCCTACTCAGCAACGTCGACGTTAAAGAATTCGAATATGAAGCACGAGTAAAGATGTTTTACAACATCCCACCTCTCGACGAACGAAAAGATTCTCAAAGGGTCTTAGACAGTTTCTTAGAAAAATTAGGAATCTACTCGAACGGTGGAGGACCAGGCTTATTCGGAATGTTTAAAAAATAGAGAAATAACGGTAGGGGCCGTTTTTTTTTATTTAAAAATTAATCGAGCTAAAAAAGCTTGATTTTTTTTAAATATTTTAGTAGAATATGCCCAACAAGAAGGGGTATAAGACATGTACGATTCATATGACACAAAAGTCAGTTCTCGTTTGCTCACGCAAGCCAAGACATTGTCCAAAAGAATAAATTTTCTATTTTCTACTTTAAATCCATATGAAGTTGATATTCCCAATATAGGTATAACTTTCAACAATAAGTTAGTAGAAATCATCCACGCATTTAAAAAGTCAGGGGTTCCTTTAGACGATAATTTGCTGATAATGGTAATCCTTAACTATTTGAATTGGAAATCCAATGAAGCTAGTCTGGTTTTAGTTAACTATAGAGAAACTTTTAATCCAGTAAAATTGATGCCTTTCTTGAGCAAAGAAACTTTAGAGCAAAGAGCCTTATTAGTCACGAGATATAGAGCATTAGATGATGAAGTTCACGGCTTCACCCTAGAAAAGAACGTAGTCTCTGCAATAAAGTTCGACATCCAAAGAGATAGAGAAAAAGAAAAGTATGGAGGACTGAACAAATATAAAGATGTCGCAAACGAACTGATAGAAAACTATAAACGAGACTTGGCGCTTTTGGGAGTCAGTCGAGAAACGATCGAAGCTATTCCAAGTTTTGACTCTAGCTACGGTTCGATTTAAGAGCAAAGACAAAAAAAAGGAAGGGGGGAAAGAATGATAGAATTTAAATTTAAAGATTCTTCGTTACCAAAATATATATCGGTAGGAGATTTCCACTGTGGAAGAGCTTTCGTAAAAGATCGTGAAACGTTATTGTATGGCTTTATCGACACTAGTGGTAAAGAGATCATACGTTGTCGTTATCGAGATGTCGAAGATTTTAGCGAGAATCTGGCAGTAGTAAAAACCGAATCAGGATACGGATACATAGACACATTCGGAGATATGCACATCGCTCCTACATTTCTCGATGCCCGTCCTTTTTCATCTGGACTTGCCTTAGTACAAAATTTTGATAAAAGATGGAACTATATCGATAAAGATGGCACAACTATAATAGGAGAGCTTTCCAAAGAAGGTCTACCTTGTACAGAAAATAAGGCTTGTTTTTATCGAAGCGACGGCGAAAATCTTATCTACGATCATCAAAGCATTAAAAGCGTTCCTTTCTATTGGTTTTCCTCCTTCAGTGAAGGATTCGCGATCGCTAAAGATGGAGAACAGTTTCTCATAATAGATGAGAACTTAACTGTATTACATAGAATGAGTACTTCTGCTATACAAGAGATAGGACCATCAAAAGATGGACTATTCAGATTAGTAAGTCTTAGTGGCAGAGTAGGATATTTAAATCATCGTTTTGAAATGCAGATACCATTCATGTATAAAGACGGTAAAGACTTTAATAATGGCTACGCACTAGTAAAGTTATTTGATGAAGTATTAGGCTACATTAATACCGAAGGAATTGCAACAGCGTTTATGAAAAACTTACAATACACGTCAATCGACGACTTTTATGAAAATCGCGCGAAAGTATCTTCAAAAAGGGGAGTAGGATTCATAGATGGAACAGGTAAAGAGAAAATACCTTGTAAGAAAGCGAAATACTCCCATTTCAGCGAAGGTCTTGTCGCTTGTTATGATGGCATGAATTTCACTTTTGTCGATCCTTCTGGTGAAGTAAAAATCGTCTTACCATCAGTTTTTTATTCCAACATGACATATTTGGATAAATGCAAGGTCTTAAAAGCTGATTCGACAGACGATTTATATAAAGAAAAAATCGCCGCATTAAAAACAGCTAAAAATGAGATCATGCTTGAATTAGAATCGGATATCCGATCTGCAGAAAAGCATGAATATCAAAAGATAAGGTGATACAGCAAGGATTAAATTTGACTTTATATGAACCATCTGATAATATAGAGTCCGTAAAGAAAGGGAATTTATGAAGACGGAAGAATTAAATACATTCGGAAATTTAAAGGCTAGGCCTCTCGAAGAGAATCTCGCTAGTCTAAAGAAGATATCCGAACTCAAAAAAGAAATAGAAAAACTTTTAAAAAGAAATGAGGAAAACAGATAATGAAAATATTAAAACCACAGGAATACGTCGAAAGTACGAATAATTATAATCTAGACAGCTATGTTGTTTATTTAAGCGACATAAAGACGAAATTAGAAGAAGCTCTAAACGAAGCAAAGGAGATGCAATTAGAACAATCTGTCGTCGATAACTTAGAAAATCAATTAAATGATATTCTAGATATTTTGAACTTTTTAGAAAAACATCTATATAAAGTCGTATTAGCTTCTATAGAAAACCTTACATTAGAAGAACTAAAGACTTACTCCGAAGAAGAAGGAGATACATTACGAGCTGAGATAAAAGACTTAGAAGATGAGCTATCTGCTCTCAAATCTTCTCTAGATAACTTGAACTCACAGATCGAAAGCGAACAGTCTCGAGAGAATAAATTCAAAGCTATGTTCTCTATAGAAGACACAAACGAGTTCTTTAAATATGATGAATCTGAAGAGTTTGCAAGATTTTTATTAGATACAGATTTAAATGAAGAGAGTCTTCGTGTTTGGATCGAAGAAGCGATAGATAGGGTCATAAAAGAAGACGAAGGAAGCATCGATCTAGCTAAAAAAACAAGTCTTGTGAACGATGCTCTTGCTCGTCTACGAAAAGTTAAAAACATCATTCAATATTCGCCTGAAGCCAAAGAAGAACTTATCGCTAAGATCATATCGAGTGATGAATTTAATCCACTTGTAGAAATTAACATGCAAGAATGTGAAAGCGTGATGATCGATATACTCGGTCGAATGATTCTTTTATTAAAAGAAAAGACTGAATTCTTTAAAGGACTCGATGAAGACGTACAGAATGCTCTATTATGTTGTCGTTTCGATGGTGAAACTTACTATCAATTAAAAGATTACTATGAAATGATCAAGGCAGGAAAACATCTTCCATCTCACGAACATATCCAAAAATTGATCGAGAAGAGAGATGCCTGTGAAGAAGAATATTCTAAAATTAAAAAAAGATTTCAGGAAAAGAAAAACAGCCTAAATAGATTCGAACAATTCTTAGACGATGGTGCTGCTATGAGAAAAAAACTTTATAATCAGATTTGCCATGCAATCGAAGAAGATACAACTTTAGAAGATGTTGAGAAAGCGATAGAGGATTACTGTTCTAATCGCGAAAGTCTCGAAAAAGATCTTAGATCAAAAGAACTCGAGATTTCTACGAAAAGGTCAAATATCGAAGAAGCAAGAGATATATTAAACGAAGATAATAGTGCCTTTAGAAGCTTTTTCTACGCTGTAAGCCAAAGCAATTTGAGTCGCATATTAAAGGATCTTGGAGTAGACTACTCTTCGGCATGTGTCGAACCGATCATCGATGCAGAGAAGAAGAGGCTAGAACAGATCGAATGGATGTGTAGCCTACAAGGAGAACTTCAAGTTATCGAAGGTAAAATAAGAAGTCTTAAAGCAAAGTCTAATCCAATAACTAAGCTTACAAAGAGATATAAACGGGCTCTAGATGAGCTAGAGAAAGAGTATGCGTCTGTCAAAACTAAAAAGTTCAAAGAATCTCAAGAAAAAGATCTATTACACATCTCTTCTCCTCAATATACATTCGACTATACTATTGAAGGTCAACCTGTACGAGTACCGAAAGTCGCATCAGTAATGGTGAGCACATTCGACGAAATATTCACCGTAGAACACTTCTTCTGGGATTTTAGTACACCGCTTTCAAAAGTGGCGAACGACCGCATTGCGAACAGAATATATGAAAAAGACTGGGATTATATCACGGGCACTACCATGCCATTACAGAGAGCATTGGTAAAAAAACTTTGGTACTGCCAAACTGACGAGAATGGTCACTATATATTCAAAATGACGGAAACTGAAAGAAATCGACTTATCCAACTCCAAAAAGATATCATTTATATTGCGCAAGAAATCGAAAAGGAACAAAGATATTATAGTGTAAATATCGATTCAGCAAGAACTAGTTATACAAACGGATCATTCTGGAAAGAAAAAGAAAAACTTAGAGAGCTCGGAATTATAGGTGAAAACGAAGCAGCAGTAACCTCATTTATTGCCGAAAGTGAAAAAGTCATAAGCAAAAATATCGCTTACCTTCAAGCTTATAGCTCATTATGTGAAGAATTCGGTATCGAAGTACCAAAGAATCCAGAAGTAGCAGATCAAAGTCCAGATTTAGATAAACCTATAAAAGATTTACATATTCCAGGTGTCACGACAGTTAGCGAAGCAAAAGATTACATGGCTATGCTAAAATCGCTAGAACTTTTCACCATTAGCGAAGAAAGCGTCAAGACTTTCTACATAGATCGTGTTAAGAAAAATTAGTGACTTAGTCACTTTTTTTCTGTATAATTAAGTTTAGGTGATACCATGAAAAGATTCATTAAAGACAACTGGCTGTTTCTCTTATTTACTCTCCCGTTCGTACTTATCTGTATCCAAAACAGAAGCCCAGAAAATGACATCTGGTTCATTCTGAACAACGGGAAATACATCTTCAATCACGGTATTCCACATACAGATCCATTCACGATCCATGAGGGTTTATCCTACGTGATGCAACAGTGGTTGACGTCAGCGCTATTTTGGTCGATACTGTCGAACTTCAAAAAGTACGGAATCATAATCCTAATACATGTGATGTCATTGTTTCTAATGTATATCTACTATAGACTTTTATTGACAGTTTCTCAAAAAAAGAAGTTATCGATAATACTTACCACAGTGACGTTTACTCTGATGTCGGATTTCATCGGCACGCGACCACAGATATTTACATACCTAATATTGCTGATCGAACTTTTACAATTAGAAAAGTACACGAACTCAAAAGACTTTAAACATTTGCTCCCACTGCCTGTGCTCTCGTGTATCCTATCAAATGTGCATGCCTCTATGTGGTTTTTCCAACTGATCTTTCTCCTTCCATATGTTCTTAATACGATTAAACTGAAAAAGATCACCGTCGACGAAATAAAACTTAGGCCCATCGTGATAGTCGCAGTAGCAATGTTTATAGGAGGATTCATAAATCCATATGGAGTGGGGGCAGTTACTTATATCTTTAAGTCATATGGAACTCCGATCATAAACGAAACGATCGTGGAAATGGCCCCTCTAACATTCGAAGATTATCATTTCAAATTGATACTATGTTTATTGTTTAGCCTCTTTTATTTGTTAACCTTCCAGAAAAAAACGAGATTAGATATAAGACACTTCCTTTTCATATGCGGAACATCAATACTTGCATTTATGCATCTAAAAGGCTATCCATACTTCATAATGATCTTTTTCTACTGCTTAGCCTACATGTTAAAAGACTTTAAATTGGAGTATCCGATAGAGAACAAATATTTTAAGGCCTGTTATAAGGGCATCAGAATAGGATTAATAATCATGTTGCCCATCAGCTTCTTTCTTACCGTTTACTATTCTGTGACAAATTATAACTTCAAAAATCGCGCGATCGACGACATAGGGCAATATTTAAGTGAAAACTACGTAAAAGAGGACATAGTCTTATATGTCGACTATAACAATGGAGGGTACACTGAATACTTAGGAATTAAATCGTACATAGATCCTAGAGCAGAACTGTTCTTTAAAAAATTTAATGGAAAAGAAGACATCTTTTTTGAGTATTATGCCAGCATTCACAACCGAGATTTTGATTTCGATTTCTTCCTTGAAAGGTACAATTTTACTCACTTAATAGTCGATGCCGATACTAATCTAGACGACTATATGAAAAACAGGGAAGACTATGAACTGGTATACACTCAAAGCTCAGGACTCCGTAAGCTCTATGTTTTAAGATGATTTAAGTTTAAAGCATATAAAAAAACTAACCGTTAAGGTTAGTGATTTTTTAAGTGGTGTTCGCGGGGGGATTCGAACCCTCGACCCTGCGCTTAGAAGGCGCATGCTCTATCCAACTGAGCTACGCGAACATAACTCAAGAACAAAATAATTATATAATAAAAAAGCCGATTATTCAAGGCTTTTTAAATCGAAAGTAGCAATTTGTTTAGTATCGACTGTATAAGACACTGTATCCACGTCATAATTATCTTTGATCGACAAGTTTATAGCATATGTTACTTCCTCTAAGATGTCGTTCTTCGTCACGTCCTGCATTATCGCATTATTAAAGTCTATACTCATCGAATTGTCGAGTATCTCATACTTCTGTAAAGTAGTCTCGCTGTTCAGATAACTCATCAAATTCGTCTCATAAATAGGATTGCTAGAGAGTTCCTTGATAATAACTTCGATCTTTTCTTTCGAATCGTTAGAGACTTTCGTCACAGGAACATAATAATAATACCCATCATACTTCGATAAATAATAGAGAGTAGTTTTTGTCGCACCTTTTATTTTATTTAAGTCGTAACTTTTATTTATACCATAAGATCTATCTAAAGGGTTATCTAAAAACTCTTCACTATGTGGCAATTTATTGAGTATTTTACCTTCGACTAATATAGTTATACTTTTAATATCTTTTATACTCGTAAGACTATAAACGAGCGATTCTATCAATTTGATCTCTTCTTCTTGTCCTATGTTTAATAATTCTTTACTGAAGTCCACTTTAAAATTACCGTCGTCTAAACTGCAAGAGATAACTTTTGTTCCTGCAGGAATGATGGGTTTAAACCCATTAGGAATCAAAGAAGAATTATTGGAACCTATCGTCAAAAACGAAATTATCTCCTTTGCCTTCGTTTCTACGGTTTCACCCTTGACAGCTACGTTGACACGAGAAACGTAAGAATTCTTATCTAAAAGGTAAACTGTATCCTTCACGTTTGTAACTGTATAAGAAGTCTCTGGCACGATAGATTTAGATTTATGTGAATTTTTAGGAAATAAATATAAAATAAATAGAATTAAGAGGCAGAAAGAGGCTAGACATATTTTTTTTATTGAACTTTTCTTAAACATATAATATACACCCTAAATAATCTTATTCTACATGTATTAAAAATATATAAAAAAAGTCAAAATGACTTTTAAAAATTTATAACACCGAGTCTAACAAGCTCTATAACTGCTTGGGTTCTTCCTTTTACACCTAACTTTAGAATAGTGTTAGATATATGATTTCTGACAGTTTTTTCACTTATTCCCAAGAATGCGGCGATTTCTTCCGTCGATTTATTTAATATCAAAAGGTCGAATATTTCTTGCTCGCGACTGGTCAGTATATTCTTTTCCATATGACTGCACATCCTCTTCAATATAACATATGAAAAAAGGGTCCGATTTGCTACACAGACCCAAAGCTTACTGTCACATAGACGCTTTTATCAAATTCCTTTTGAACAGCATTGATGATCTTATTTGCGAGTTCGTATGAATGCTCTTTGTTATCTATGACGACCTTTACATTAGAGCCGTCTATCTTAACGAACGATTCAAAATTAAAGTTCTTTTTTATCGACGTTTCTAACGATTCTTCGCGACCTTTATTTGAATTCAACTCCTTAAGAGCTTCATAGGCATCGCTTCGTTCTTCTGTAGTTTTAGATTCGTCCATCAGAATATCTTTAATCTGATTTACCTCGCTCGCGAGAGTTTCATCTCTCGATACCTTTAATCCGCTTATAGTAGAAGACTCCGAAACTTGGATATCTGTTACAGGATTATTCACTTCTTTGTTTACTAAACTGCTGTCGGCCGTAGGAATCGAAATATAATAGATCGACATGACCAAAATAATGCTGAAAAGAGTTAAGAACCACAAATTTTTCTTTGAAAGCATATCCACCAATCCTTGTCTACTATATTATAGACGAGTAGGGGAAAAATATTCCTACATATTCTTGATAATGCTTAAAAATATCTTTTTATCTATTTCAAATTTATTTATGTTGATCTCTTTCGGATTAATGTCACCCACGTCGTGAATGTAATCGTTTATAATTCTAATTAAATACTCTTCGTCGATCGAAACGTTTTCAAGATATAATACAGCATAATCGGATAGACCTGTTCTTACGACCAACCCCGAATAAAGTGAGACGCCATTTCTCGTAAAATCTACGTAAGTATTTACGATTTCAAAAAAATCTTTTTTAATCTTATATAAAGGATGAATCACTTTGATAAGTTTTTTTATGATCTCAGGATTCTTAGCCAAAATTGCATTAAAAAGAACTTCATCTCTAATTTTTATACTCCCTTCGACATTATCAACTTTTAAATCTAGCGTTATCATCTGCTACCTCCTCGATTTTATATTATCACATTTCTTCGTGCTTTTGGCAGTTTTGATAAAAATTAACAAACTTTTGTAAATTTTTATAAACTCCCTTCATAAATTTCTCTAGGTGAGACTATGAATACAATTTTAATCGCTTTAAAAGTTTTGTTTTACAGCACGATAGGATACTATATAGAGTCATTTGTAGCAAAAAAGGAGATCGTATTTCGTGGTCCAATTTTTCTTTTTTATGGACTATTTGGTCTTTTAGCGAATTTTTCAGATAAAATCCCTGTCATATATTTATATATCTTAGGTATTACCTGGGGAATAATCATTAACACTCTTTTAGAAGCCTTCGATAAAAGACTAAAAACCGAACTTCACGTCAAGTATTTTGGCTTGATCAACATAATAAACGTCCTAATTATAGAGGATTTATTCGATAAATTTATATCTAGTTCTAGTCTCCAAAGTACGACTTTTCTCTTCATCTTTGGAGTAAGCGTTTTTATAATCGACTTAGTATTAACTTTTAGAAGCATTTTATAATAGACTTGTAAAGTGCTATCAAGATGCTTGCTTTCGAGCCTAATTAGATATATACTTTTATCATAGGATATACTCATAAAATAAGTGCCACGTTATTTCACAAAGCTCGACATGATTCGTCGATTGCTTATAATAGACTGAGTATAAAATTGAAAGGTTGCTGAGTAATATGGAAGAGAGAAAGAATAAAAAGAACGTAATTACGTTAATAGTGCTATGTGTATCGATAGTAGCCTTAACTACATCACTAACATATGCATACTTCGTATCTCAAGTAGGAGAAAAAGTAGAAGAGAGAATAACCATAACAAATGGAACCCTAGCCTTGAC
>CASRZA010000022.1 GCA_949439935.1 uncultured Bacilli bacterium | reverse complement strand
TTATCAGCTCTTTCTCGATCGTATCTCCGAAGTTCCACGTTCCTTCGATGTTCTCGACAGTCTCGTCGTTATCTCTAAAAGTAAGTTCCAAAACTCCGCTATTCAAGGTTATCTTTTCCTCATCTACTTCACTAAAGGAGTTAAAAAACGCAAATGAAACTCCTCCAATGACAGTCAATATCATCAAAGATAATATTGCAAACGATCTCTTTTCTTTCATAATGCTTTCTCTCTTTCTATTCATACCAAAAGTATAACTTATTTTAAGTTAAATATCAATAACTTATTTTAAGTTATGATAGTATTCAATTGGTGATATTATGAACAGGTTAAAAGAACTAAGGGAAGACAGAGACCTTTATCAAAAGGACATAGCCAAAATTCTCAACATGTCTCAGACAGGCTATTCACAATATGAGACAGAAACAAACGATATACCTACTAGCATTCTTAAGAAACTAGCCGATTACTATAGCACTAGCATCGATTATCTCCTATACGTTACCGATGAAAAAAAGCCCTATAAAAAAAGTATCCTTCGCGAAGAAAAAAATGCCGTACCACAAAAAGAAAAATCTCGTCACTGAGATTTTTCTTTTTGTTTCTTCTTATATTCGCGACACGCGACATCTAAGTCTTTAAATAATTTATCGATGTCCTTTGCATTCTTAATTCTAGCACCACTCGCGCGTGGATGTCCACCGCCGTTATGTTTAGATGCAACTTCGTTTATGACAGGGCCTCTACTGCGGATATTAACTTTATGTATTTTCAACTTCTCATCGTATGAAACGAGAGCCCAACACAGTATCTCTTCGATATGGTTAAAATTGTTTACCAAGTTTGAAGCAGTACCGGCGTCTACCTTATACTTTTCGATAACCTTTTTATCTATCTTCAAAGACGCAAAACCGTTAGGTGTCACTTTAAGATTTTCCGTTATATATGACTGAAATTTTACTTCATTTAATGGTCTCAAATAAAGTCTAGGGTAGACTTCACTTATATCCAATTTAGAATTTTTAATGAGTACAGCCATCAATTCCAGTGTTTTTGCAGTAGAAAGAAGAAATCTATCCGAATCGGCAATCACACCAAGATACAGATTCTCGGCAATACTTTTTGTCGCTTTGTAACGAGCGCTAATCAAAAATTCCGTAATCATCTCACAAGTACTAGAAGCCTTGTCGTCCACCCATTCTAAATCGCCCATTTTATCTTCGAAAGGATGATGGTCGATCTTAACGACTTCTTTATATTTTTTTATATCGACACCGTCTATCCTGGCGATATTAGGACAATCAAGTACGAATAACAAAGGATCGATCAACTTATTCTCATCGACCTTATCTAAAGCGCCATAGCTTTTATATCTATTGACCGGTGCTCCTACCGCATAGACCTCCTTCGAAGGATAACGTAGTTTTATAGCATCACGAAACGCTATCTGACTCGCCACAGCATCTGGGTCTGGTCCTACATGTCTCGCAATTACGATCGTATGGTATTCCTTTATCCTTTTAGCAATTGCCCTGATTTTAGAGTTCATATTAACCCTCTTTTCTATTTAATAAGTTCGTATGTATCTGAAGCGATCATCAATTCCTCGTTTGTAGGTATCACATAGATAGGCATAGAAGAATCATCTGCGCTGATAAGCGTCTGTTCACTTCTTACGTTGTTCCGCTCTTCGTCGATTTTCAATCCTAAACTCGCCACTAATTCGATAATTCTCTTTCTAGTTATAATACTCTTCTCACCTAATCCTGCTGTAAAAGTAATGACATCTGCTCCACCTAGCAAGTTGTTATACATTGCAATATAGTTTGCAACGCTTCTTGAGAGCATCTCATTAGCCAAGATACATCTATCGTCACCTTTTGCCATTCCAGCTTCGATATCGCGTGAATCTGAACTAACTCCACTGATTCCCAAAAGACCACTCTTTTTGTTTAGATCGTCGATGACTTGTTCACAAGTCTTATTCTCTTTCTTCATTATGAAAGGAATGATACTTGGATCTATGTCCCCCGAACGAGTTCCCATTATGACACCGGCTAAAGGAGTGAATCCCATACTAGTATGAAGAACTCTTCCGGAATCTATTGCGCATAAACTTGAACCATTTCCGACATGACAATTTATAACTTTTAGATCGTCCCTTCCCATAACTTCACAGATCGTCTTATATACATATCTATGACTAGTTCCATGTGCTCCGTATCTTCTCACACCATATTTCTCGTTCCATTCATAAGGAACTCCATATAAATACTCTTCTTCATTCATAGTCTGATGAAAAGCAGTGTCGAAGACTGCAACCTCTGGTACGTTTGGAAGTGCATCCATGAAAGCCTTAATTCCAATCAAATGTGCCGGATTATGCAAAGGCGCAAATTCGATACATTCGTTAAACTCTTTTAAGAACTCATCGTTTATAATAGTGCTCTTAGCAAAATTAGGTCCTCCATGAACGATTCTATGACCTACACCATCTAGGTCATCTAAAGAAGATATTACTTTATTTCCGATCAACTCTTCGATTAAATATTTAACGGCAACCCCGTGATCTTTTAAATCTACTTCTCTTTTAATTTTTTCCCCATTTAATTTTATGGTATAAAAACTGTTTCCTATACCTATTTTTTCAAATGTTCCACTGACTAACTCCGCGTTCTCTGGTACTTCGAATAAAGTAAACTTTAAAGACGAACTTCCAGCATTAACTGACAATATTTTCATTTTCTTCTCTCCTTACGTTATATTATACAAAAAGGTTACCAGTTTTTCAAGAAACATTAGAGAAAAAAAGACATCTACATATTCATGTAAATATCGTGCAATCTAAGATACTTTAGAATATATAAAATCGTACATTCCAGCAGGCATCTTGGCCATACCCAAACATTTTTCTGATTTTCCCAAACAAGAACAATATACATTTTCACCCAATTGTATTGCTATAGTCAAATCACCATATTTTATTTCTACTTCTCGAACTATTCCCAAGTCAACCATCTCTCTATCCGACAAAGTTTTAAGTTGATTTATATACTTGCTTATCTGTTTCAATTCTTTTTTATCTGTAATCTTAATTTCTTTTATCAAATTGTGAGTAGCAAAATCATACCTGTTGATCACTACTTCCTCTACAAGAGGCTCATAATTCGAAATAAAGCAAATCACTAAACCCGCTACAGATAAAACACCTAGCATAGCTAAAATAAATCTTTTACTCATTCTCTATCCACTCCATGATCGAAACTAATTCTTCTTATCTTATATTCTCTCAAATCTGAATCTTTGACCAGTCTTATTATCCGGTCTTTGACTAACATCTTCATCTGACAAAAAGCTTGAAATGGGTCTCGTCCAAATGTCCACCCCATGTTTATATACTATCATTTCTTCTAAAGTTTCAGTATGAAGCGCAACTAACATAACCTCCATAATGTCACCCTTAAAATGTTGCCATCTACTTCCCGCCGTAACTTTTTCATTTCTCATAATCTTACCTCCAAACATCTACCCTCACTACTTTAACATAATGTAGAGTAAAAGTCTATCCTTGCCAATAAAAAATATGTTCTTAAAGTCCATCAAAGTCATTTTATATAGAAGTGATTATTCCTATCAAAAAAAACGGAAACTTATATTGTTTTCCTGCTTCAATCGTCGGTTTCATTTGATAAGACGGCCTCTTCGTCATATCGAACTGCTCCAAAAGCACATCTATTCTTTGAACAAAACCAAATAATACTTACCATCAATATATCATATCGAGTACAAGATTGCTAATTTTAATCGAATTTAACTACTTGACCAGCAATTGATCTCGATAAACGACTTTTCGAACATATAAAAATTCCCACCGAAGTGAGAATTTAAATTTTTATAATTATTCGATAATTTCTGAAACTGATCCAGCACCGACTGTTCTTCCACCTTCACGGATTGAGAATTTAGTACCTTTTTCAAGTGCTACTGGGCTGATAAGTTCAACAGTCATTTCGACGTTATCTCCTGGCATAACCATTTCAACGCCTTCTGGTAATTCGATGATACCAGTAACGTCAGTAGTTCTGAAATAGAACTGTGGTCTGTACTTGCTGAAGAATGGAGTATGACGTCCACCTTCTTCTTTAGATAGTACGTATACAGAAGCCTTAAACTTCTTATGAGGAGTAACTGAACCTGGTTTAGCCAAAACTTGTCCACGTTCAACGTCTTCACGAGCGATACCACGAAGTAGTACACCTGCGTTATCTCCTGCTTCAGCGTAGTCTAATGACTTACGGAACATTTCGATACCAGTTGCAACAGTCTTCTTAGTTTCTCTAAGTCCAACGATTTCAACTTCGTCGTTAACTTTCAATTGTCCTCTTTCAACACGTCCTGTAACAACAGTACCACGTCCAGAGATAGTAAATACGTCCTCAATACTCATTAAGAATGGTTTGTCAGTATCACGAACTGGGTCGTCGATATATTCGTCGACTGCAGCCATAAGTTCTTTAATCTTTTCAGCATACTTTTCGTCGCCTTCAAGAGCTTTAAGAGCAGAACCCTTGATGATAGGACATTCAGTATCGAATCCATATTCACCTAATAGTTCACGAGTTTCCATTTCAACTAGGTCAACTAGTTCAGGATCGTCTACTTGGTCGCATTTATTTAAGAATACGACAATTTTAGGTACACCAACTTGACGAGCAAGTAGTATGTGCTCTCTTGTTTGGGCCATAGGTCCATCAGATGCAGCAATAACTAAGATTGCTCCATCCATCTGTGCAGCACCTGTGATCATGTTTTTAACATAGTCAGCGTGTCCTGGACAGTCTACGTGAGCATAGTGACGTTTGTCAGTCTCATACTCAACGTGTGCAGTATTAATTGTAATACCACGTTCTCTCTCTTCTGGTGCACTATCGATAGACGCATAGTCCATGAAAGTTTTACCAAAATATTTTGTAATAGCCGCAGTTAAAGTTGTTTTACCATGGTCTACGTGACCGATAGTACCAATGTTAACGTGTGGTTTACTACGTTCAAATTTTTCTCTTGCCATAATATTTTTCCTTTCTTTTTTTCATTACTAATATTTTATCTAATACTCGACTAAATATCAAGTACTATTTTTATTAAACGTCGTTTATTTTAAATCTTTCGACGGATAAGATTAACCGATTAGTTACCTGCGTTCTTCTTGATGATTTCATCAGCGATAGACTTAGGTACTTCTTCATAGTGGTCTTTTTCCATTTGGAAGTTTCCACGTCCTTGAGTATTACTACGCAAGTCTGTCGCATATCCGAACATTTCAGAAAGCGGAACCATTGCAGAAATTCTCAAAGAATTTCCGATAGACTCTTGTCCTAAAGGACGACCACGACGACTAGTCAAGTCACCCATAACATTTCCTAAATATTCTTCAGGAACGTCTACAGTAACTTTCATTATAGGTTCCAAAAGAACCACGTTACATTTAGTCTTAGCTTCTTTTAAAGCCAAACTTGCTGCAACTTTAAATGCCATTTCTGATGAGTCGACATCGTGATATGATCCGTCGTATAGAGTAGCTTTGACATCTACCATTGGATATCCTGCTAAAACTCCGCCTGCCATAGCTTCTTGAAGTCCTTTATCTGTGACAGGAATATATTCACGAGGAACGACACCACCGACGACTTCGTCGACGAATTCATATCCCTTTCCAGGATTAGGTTCAAATCTAACCCAAACGTGACCATATTGTCCACGTCCACCTGATTGTTTAATATATTTACCTTCACACTCGGCAGTTTTAGTTATCGTCTCACGATAAGCAACTTGAGGACGACCTTTGTTACACTCTACATTATATTCGCGTTTCATACGATCTACGATGACATCTAAGTGTAATTCTCCCATTCCTGAAAGAACTGTTTGTCCAGTTTCAGGATCTGTTTTAACTCGAAGTGTTGGATCCTCTTCGACTAACTTTTGGATAGCCAAAGCCATCTTATCTTGATCGCCCTTACTCTTAGGTTCGATAGCGATATCGATAACTGGTTCAGGGAATTCCATACCCTTCATTATACAAGAATTTTTCTCGTCACATAATGTGTCTGCTGTAGTAGTATACTTTAGACCAACTGCTGCAGCGATCTCTCCTGCATAAACTTCCGTGATTTCTTGTCTTTGGTTTGCATGCATCTGTAAGATACGTCCGATTCTTTCTTTTTCACCCTTAGTAGAGTTCAATACATAAGAACCACTTTGTAGCATACCTGAATACACGCGGAAGAAAGATAATCTTCCTACGAATGGGTCTGCCATTATCTTGAATGCTAAAGCCGTGAATGGTTCAGAATCGCTTGGATGACGCAATACGTCATTTCCATTCTTATCTGTACATTCGATAGCTTCTACATCTGTAGGTGCTGGTAGATAATCTACAATAGCATCGAGTAAAGGCTTAATACCTTGGTTAGATAAAGCATCCGCACATAATACTGGGAAGAATTCTACTGAAAGTGTAGCCTTACGGATCGCAGCTTTCAATTCTTCTACAGTGATCTCCTTACCGTCTAAGTAGTTCATCATCAACTCTTCGTCGAAATCCGCAACTGCTTCGATAAGCTTAGTTCTATATTCTTCTACTTTATCTTTCATATCTGCAGGAATCTCTATTTCCTCTGCATTTTCGTGTTCAGATCCATCGAACTTGTAAGCCTTCATAGTTACGAGGTTTACTACTCCGCAGAACTCGTTTTCAGCTCCTATAGGTAGTTCGATTGGAGCGGCATTAGCACCTAATCTATTTTTGATAGTTTCAAGGCTATAATAGAAGTCAGCTCCTATCTTACCCATCTTATTAGCACATATCATTCTAGGTACTTTATATTCGTTTGCTTGTCTCCAAACTGTTTCAGTTTGTGGTTCTACACCAGCTTGAGCATCGATCAATGCAACTGCTCCGTCTAGAACTCTCAAACTTCTTTGAACCTCGATAGTAAAGTCTACGTGACCTGGAGTATCGATGATATTAAGACGATATCCGTTCCAGTGAGCTGTTGTAGCAGCACTAGTTATAGTAATACCTCTTTCTTTTTCTTGTTCCATCCAGTCCATTTGAGACTCACCATCGTGAGTTTCACCGATTTTATGTGTTTTTCCTGTATGGAACAATATTCTCTCAGTTGTAGTAGTTTTTCCGGCATCAATGTGAGCCATTATACCGATATTTCTTATATGTTCAATAGGTACATCTCTTTTTCCCATATCTGCTTCCTCCTACCATCTGTAATGAGCAAATGCTTTGTTTGCTTCCGCCATCTTGTGAGTATCCTCACGTTTTTTGACAGCTCCACCTACACCATTCGCAGCATCCATTATTTCGTTTGCTAAGTTTAAAGCCATTCCTTTACCGTTTCTAAGTCTAGCATAATTAACTAGCCAACGAAGCGCCAAAGCTTGACTACGAGCACTACTTACTTCAAGCGGAACTTGAACGTTACTTCCACCTACACGGCGAGACTTAACTTCTAGTGCTGGTTTGATGTTTTCCATCGCTTTATTGAAAACATCCATAGGTTCTTCATTAGTTTTTGTCTTTACTATATCAAATGCCTGATATAAAATCTTCTCGGCAGTACCGCGTTTTCCATCGTTCATGATCTGATTGATTAACTTAGTAACTACCTTAGAATTATATATAGGATCTGGTAATACATCGCGTTTTACCGCACGTCTTTTACGCATAATTTTCCTCCTTTATATTTTATTTTACTTCTTTGGTTTTTTAGTACCGTATTTACTACGTCCTTGTTTACGTTCGTTAACTCCTTGAGTATCAAGAGCTCCACGTACGATGTGATAACGTACACCGATTAGGTCCTTAACACGTCCGCCACGAACTAATACGACGCTATGTTCTTGTAAGTTGTGTCCTTCTCCTGGAATGTAAGTATCTACTTCCCGACCATTAGAAAGTCTTACACGAGCATATTTTCTCAAAGCTGAGTTTGGTTTTTTAGGTGTCTTAGTTCCTACACGAGTACATACACCTCTCATTTGAGGATGGTTAGTATCGGTAGCCTTTCTTTGTAAACTGTTTAATCCAACGTTCAAAGCAGGGCTGTTACCTTTTCTTACCTTTTTACCTCTTCCTTTTCTTACGATTTGGTTAATTGTAGCCATAAATTTCCCTTTCTACGTACACACTTCCTGGTGTATCAAAATTCTCATAAATCTAGGTCCTACCAAAGATAGAACCCAAATTTGAATGCACAAATAATATATCATACTCATTTAACTTCGTCAATCAAAAATCTTTAAATTAAAGCAATAACTACAAAAAATACTCGAATTAAACTTATGAATCGCTCATTTCTTTTGAGTCATAGTATATTTCTTTCTTTTTTGAGCCTCTTTTATTCTGGTATTCCAATAATCGATAGCCGCCTCGTCTCCCGATGTTTCTGCTTCTCTAAGTTTCTGATAGTAAAACTCTACTTCTTTAGAATAAGATTCCGATTCTTGTCCATATTTAGCACTTTGCATACGTAGAACATCAAATATGTTGTGTTGAACTGGTTTAGGAAAAAATGGTTCCAACAATTCTGGTCTATCTTCCAATAGACAATTGATAGAATTTTCTATTCGTTTTAAATTGTCGACACTTATAAAGCGGCTACATCTTATAGCTTGAGGAGGAATAATTTTTGATGCAGCTATAGCCATACCCAAATTATCATCTTTTTCTTCCCTACACCAAATGGGAATTTGCTTAGGAGTTCTAGCGTTTTCCTCTCTAGTTCGTGCGATGATCCTCTGCGTCAAAGCATTGCGAAGATACCAAAAACACCGTTCTCGATATCCTGCCGAAGCACGATAATCTTTCGTTTGTCCATATTCAGTCACAACAAATTCAAATCTCCCATTTTTATGAAATAGACCTAAAATAGAACTTGTATCTAATTCATTTGCATACGGTGAATAATTTCTCATAGAAGTAAAACCAAAGTTACCACTAGAAACCTGAGGCCATTTAGATATAGCAGGAATGCCACCTATCGTATCATAAATTCCAGAAAACAAATCATTTTTCTTTATCCCTAGGATAGAAGCGCCGATAAAATCTATAATTTCAGGTTGCATAGATAATACGTGCATAACCTCATGATGAAGTTTTAATAAATCACCATCATATATCATTCCTCTATGTAAAAAATTAGATGGAACCAACTCTGTAATATCTATAGCTAAATAAGTTTTAGTCGTTACATCCGAAGTCGTAAATCCTTTATACCAACGAAGTGAAGCTTTCATATAATCAGGGTTAATAGGATCGACAGCTCTATCTATTAAAGAGTTACCATAGATACCTCTCAAATTAAATTTCCACGAAGAATATATCGGCGACTCAACCTCTGTATAAGCTATTACAAAGGTATAATCCGTCGAAAAGACTGCTAATAAATCATTACCTTTATATTCTCGGCCAACTGGATTACTTGCCACATTAGATAATCTACTTTTAATAGTATCGATCAGTTTGTTATAATTTTTCAAATTATTACTCCCTCCCTTTTCGATGGATATATCATACCAAGTTTAACAATTAAAATCAATTTATTTTTCTAAAAGATAAAAGTAAAAACAAAGGCAAACGAAATTCATTCTGCACTTTGTTTTCTAGATTTTATCTTCTATATTTTTATTAAGTCAACAAAATTGTTCGCTAAAAGCTCAAAGAAAAAATTGCCACTACAGCAATCATTCCTCTAAATATCCATCCGTCTTATAGTTATCACAGCTGACATAAGGCTTATACTCATAACCTGCATTACCACTGGTGACTACTAAATAACCTACACAGTCATCTTCCATAGTAATTTTATAGCCTTCTTCGTTCAACTTCTCTGCCGTAAGTCTCAAAGTCTCTCCTTTTTTAGGGTAAAGACCTGGATACAGACCTAAATACTTTTTTCCTTGCTCTACGAGCGAATCTTCCATCCAGTTTCCTTTGTTATCTTTTTTCATTTTAAAACCTAACAAAGTAAGACCAGTGATTATACAGACTAAAGTTATAGTCCAAATTATCGTTATCTTTCTCATACATTACCTCTTTTTATCTTCTATTTTTTTGCATCATTTTTAAAACTTTCCCATGTATCTCCTCTATAGGTAGAAGTTCATCTCCATGCGAACACTCGACGACATCCCAAGAGAGATAATCGGCAACGAAATCCCTATGTGCACTGATCTTTTTTATGTATTCTACATCTCGTTCGAAAACGTCCCTTTGGATACCCGTCTTTTTCGCCCTCGCGATTATCGTTCTTAATGACAATTCCCAAGGAAGCTGTAAGAATATAGTTTGATCTGGCTCTTTAATTCCTAACTTATTATACTCAAAATCTAAAACGTAATCGATGAAGCGTTTCTTTTCGTCTAAATCGTCAAATTGAGCAGATTGATATAATAAACTCGAAGTTGTATATCTATCTAGTAGAATCGTCTCTCCATTTTCAAAATGCTCTCTCAAAATCTTTCGCCATGCGATAGCTCTATCCACAGCGTAAAGTGCATTTACAAAATAAGCAGAATCATCTCCCGCGTCGCCAAATTCGCCGGCAAGAAAATGTTCTACAGGCGCACCATGGTATGTTTTATAACTCGGAAAATGATGCTGAAAAACTACTTTTCCAGAGGCTATCAAATCCTGCCTCAATAAATTGCATTGTGTCGTTTTTCCTGCTCCATCGGAACCTTCAAATACGATCAGTCTTCCTTTGTTTATTTCCACTCTTCAAAACCTCCTAAAACTCTCTTAATTATTAGGTTTCATGAGTGGGAACAGTATGACTTCTCTGATAGTTTCACTGCCAGTTAAAAGCATAACTAATCTGTCTATTCCCATGCCCATTCCGCCTGCTGGTGGCATACCGTATTCCAAAGCCTCTACAAAATCGATGTCCATATCGTTGGCTTCTTCGTTTCCTAAACTCTTTTCTTTTAATTGATTCTCGAATCTATCGTACTGGTCGATCGGATCGTTGAGCTCAGTAAACGCATTCGCATATTCACAACCGATTATGAATAACTCGAATCTCTGTGTAAACCTCGGATCTTTCGGATCCTTCTTTGCAAGTGGACTTATCTCGATCGGATGACCGAACACGAATGTAGGTTCTACTATAGTATCCTCGACGAACTCTTCGAAGAAAGCATTTACTATGTGACCGAATCCAAAGTGATCTTCAACTTGAATATGATTTTCTTCGGCCAATTTTTTAGCCTCTTCGAAAGTTTCAATTTTGAAGAAATCAATTCCTGTTTTCTCTTTGATGGCATCGACCATATGGATTCTTTTGAATCCAGGTGCTAAGCTTATGTGCTGACCGAGGAAATCGACTTCGTATGTTCCGTTTAAATCCATCGCACATTTACTTACTATACCTTCGGTAATATCCATCATGCCTTCTAAGTCGGAGAACGCCTTATACAATTCGATAGTCGTAAACTCTGGATTGTGTTTTCTATCCATGCCTTCATTTCTAAATATTCTTCCGATCTCATATACGGCATCCATTCCACCGACCAAGAGTCTCTTTAAATTGAGCTCAGTTGCAATCCTCAAATACATGTCGATATCTTGGGCGTTATGGTGAGTTATGAAAGGTCTCGCAGCAGCACCACCTAAGATGCTTCCTAATATAGGTGTTTCAACTTCCACATAGCCGAGATCGTCCAAGTAATGCTGTATGGATCTGATGATCTTTGGACGTGCAAACGCCACTTTTCTCGCATCGTCGTTCATGATTAGATCGACATATCTTCTTCTAAATCTTTCTTCGACATCCGATAAACCATGATATTTTTCTGGAAGCGGTTTAAGAGCTTTGACCAAATGAGTATATTCTATACATTTTATAGTTACCTCTCCTGTTTGAGTAACCATGACAGTTCCTCTTACACCAACTATATCTCCTATGTCAGCTGTTTTAAATAGTGTATAAATTTCTTCGCCGACGTCGTTTATAGAAATATAGATTTGTATATTTCCTAACTTATCCTTTAAAGAGAAAAAACTAGCCTTTCCCATCTTGCGGATAAACATGATTCTACCAGCTACGCTGACAGTCATATTTGCGTTTTCCAATTCCTCGTGACTTTTCCCACTACATTTCTCTTTTATCTGACTAGAAAAATGGGTTACATCGTATTTTTGACCGAATGGGTCTATACCAAAATCTTTTAATTTGCTCAGTTTATCTCTTCTAACTGATTCTTGTTCTGTAAATGTTCTTTCCACATAAATCACTTCCCTTGTTAGCCATAATTATAAGACACATGAAAAAAAAATGCAACGCCAAACCGCAATGATAAAAGAAGGTCTATGCCTTCATTTTATCATTTTTAGCAAAACGAATTATCTTGCCGCCATTTTGCTCTTTAGCTCTAACGTCGTCGATCAAAGGTAAGACATCCATTTTTAATTTTGTATAAATGCCATTTATAGTTTGCCATTCTCTGTCATCTGGTCTTCGCGGAACACTGGAGCTCGTCATACTCTTATGATATACGCCAACCGTCATAGGTTCAGAAAGACGGCCCTTTTTAGTATTAATTTGAATGTTGAAAATCGCTAAATTCCGAATAGAGTCACTATTCTTAGAAAACGTAAGAGCACATAAAGTTATGCCTTCATGCACGATATCCACTCTGTAGCCCGAATCTGATTCAGAGATAGATACTTCTCTAGGACTACCAACTATTAAAGAGGATTTTTTATATTTTAAATAATCTTTCATTATGGTTAAGATTCCTTCGATTATTCTATTAGGTTTTAGTTCTTCATCCACATGTGTTTCTTCTTCAGCATGAGCACTTTCAAAACTTAAGTGGAAGTCGTTTGGAGATCTTAACCCTTCCGAATCTAGTAAGGCATAACCCATCTCTTTAGCCTTAGAAGCATATATTCCCATAGCTACTTCTATTACTGCCTCTAAAACAACCTCGTCTTTTTTATTATCGTTTTCAAATTGACTACCAGCATTAGACATAGTTACAGGTACTGTGAAACTTAGATTATGTAAAGTCTTACTCTCTAGCTTATAACCTCCAAAAGAGTATTTTAAAGCGACACTGCTTCCTGCGACATATTCATCATCGATAATATCCTGAGGAATTAAAGTCTCAAAATCTTTATATGTCAGCAAAACTGCCAAAGGTCTACCAGTAAATCCACAGAGAGTAGAACAATTTTCACACAGGAGAGGAATCTTCCCAAAATATTGTTCATTTCCGACGATAATATCGTAGTCACCTAAACTACTCATGACGTCCTCATTAGAAAAATTATCTTCATTTCTCAAAGTAATATTTAAACCCATTGAATTCATTACTTTCTTAGTAAATATATCTTCTTCTGCAGAATTCACGAACGACCCTAAAAATAAAATTCTTAAATCTTTTTTTCTTTTTGGGAAATGTTTGATCGGAAATATCTTTTCAGGTATATCTGCCGGCCAAAAAGGAACGTTTAAATCTATCTGCTCGGGAATCCTGTTTGCAATAGCACCCAAAATAAGATTATCCATTGCGCTTTTTAAAGGCTGATTTGCTACATAATAGTTTTGCCAACTTCTATAATTAGAAAAGCTCATATAACAAGTCTCTACACCGTTGATCGCACAGTTGCTAATATCGACGGACAAGATCCTTTTTTGAGTTTCCAATTTCCTGATTAAATTTGTCAATCTCCGATTTCTATAACCGTCTATTGTCGACTGGCGACCAAAAACCAAAACTTGATATTTTTCTAGCTCTTTTGGTTTTTCTGCAAAATATATTTCAGCTCGCACTACTGAAGGAAAGTAATCGACGTTTTTATAACCATATTTTTTAAATCTGATGTAGTCTTCAAAATCATCAGATATTAAAAGAACTCCAGCGAAATCTAGTATGACTTCCTTCTCTTCTGATACTTTTCTTTCTTTTTGCCGTCTAAAGGAATCGACATCTAAAGAATTTAAAAAAATTGTAAGACTTCTTCCAGCTACGCTCTCGAATAAATCTCTTATAGTGTTGAAAGTACCTGCGATGCGACTGCTCAAGTCGATTCCCGCTCTAAAACGTATAATTCTACTATCGTCAATTCTAATATATCTACCCACTCCAAAAAATTTATAGTCAAACTCTATAGGCACATTAAAACCTGCTTGCACTAAAAGATCACACAATAATTCAATATCTAATATATCTAACTTGTCAAACTTCAAAAGCGCAGCTGAAATTATCGATTCGTATTTTAGAATTTTATCATTTTTTTTCATAAATGTTCTTATCTCCCTTGAATATATTTTAACAAATAGTCAGTAAATAATCTACTTTTTATACACAGAAAAATATTGTACATAACATACAATATTTTATAAAGTTTTAGCAGCTTCTTCGTAGCAAGACGCACTTCCATCTTGAAGCAACGTTTTTTTATCAGCTTCAATTGCCATATTTATGTTTGTCGAAATTGTGTCCTGCATATTACCCAATTCTTTAAAAAGTTGTGCAGTTGGGTCATTGACGACAGGTACGCTTACCGTACTCGGATCTACCAAAGGGAATGCCCTTTTACAATAGTTTTGAGCAATTCTAAATAATTGTATAAGTTCCCTTTCACAGCCTTCATAGGAATTAGTAAATATTCTGGTAATTTCTTGAAATACTCCTTTAAGAGCCCTATCTTGCATAATATCGGATTCACTTAATCCCATAAACTTTAATCTTTCTGTCAACTGATATCCCTTAACACCTAAAAGATAATTTCTCTTTAGTCCAATACCAGTTCTTGGTGAAAATATTTTAAGCTCAATATCTGTAAGCTTACTCACTAAATCAAATCTAGTCATCTCTTTACCTGTCTTTATAAATTCACGTTTTTGACCTATATATTCTTGAGTTAAGCCGGCAAGTTTAGAGATCTCATTCGTAAAATCTATACCAGGATTTCTCTTCGCATATTCGACAACAATTTTAATCTCACTCAAAAATGCATCTTGTTGTATGACATTAGTCGTCACTGCGAGATCGGTGACCTCACTGATTTCTTGTTGCCTCTTATCAGAAAGACATTCGATACCGTAAGTATCTTCCATAGCCTTAATAAGATTTTCTATTACTTCTGAATTGTTGGATTTTCGTAAAAGTGATGCACTTGTCAAAAAACCTGTTCCCATAACGCTTAACCCTGTCATCATAAAAATAGAAGGTAAATCGATTAAACCATAATTCATAGCAAATATTATCAAGGTAACCACGTAAGCAAAAATACCCGAATAAGACATAAATCTTGCAAAAGCCGTCTTTACGTTTAAGGATTTTACTGCACCGTATTCATCCGAGATCAGTTTGTCTTTATTTTGTAAGATATATTTATAGACCATTGAAATAATATGTCTATTATCTAAAATGTTCAGTTCTTCTTTAGAACTGTAGTCTCGAATCAAATCGTGTACTAAATTTGCAACATGTTGATTCCCAAAATCTACAGCAGTTCCCCTTGATTTATTCGCGTCGACATGACGCTTAGTTCTTCTAACTTTTTTCTCTTCTCTTCTTTTCACACCAAAACTCCCCTTTTGCCGCAATACTTTACACCAAAAAGCGTGTTTTGTCAAGCTTTTTTGCCCGATTGTTAAACATTTTTGAAAATGTCAGTATAAAAGGTCTCTAGAAAGGAAACATTAAATGCGAGGAGATAAGAAAAAAGCGCTTATACTATTGACACAGACAAGCCGAAAAAAATTAAAATAACATACGCTGAAATAATAAGCTATCTAATAATTCTGTTCCCGACCAAGAGATAGAATATATTAGAAACTTCAAGGAACAATATCCTAATATTATATCCCAATAGAAAAAATAGGTCATTAACCTATCTTCTAATTATTTTTCCAATATTCGATTATCTTTGGAATGACATCGACATCGTTATTCAACTTTTCGACCAAGTCGTTCTTGTCAAAGACGTTTAATACGTTGACAAACAATGGATTATCCATATCTACAAACTCTGGATGCTTAGAAACGATTTCATCTACTGTTTTGGTACCGAGTGATCTGAGGATCTCGACATTCGCTCTTCTATTCTTCTCGAAATTCACTAATCCTGGATTAGTTAATTTCAACAAATAAATGATTCCACTCTTCGCATTCACGTTCATAAATTCATTATTATATACGTCTATCAATCTATCGACATTTATCTTAGATAGCTCACCTAATACATTATAAGTAAAGTCTATCGAAAAGCCCATACCATTGCCTTCGTCGTCGGTTGTAATTATAGAAAGCAAATCGTCTAAGTCTTGAGAAGAAATACCATAAAAGATTTCACTTTGATCTTTTGTATATTCCAAAGGAACATTATGTTTTTTCAAAATCTCTAGATTTTTGATAACATCTTCTTTCTTAGCTATCATCTCATCCCTTATTTTAGAGTTAAAGGACTTGAAACTTAAACCCTCTTTTTCGAACAATTCCTCCAAAGCAGAATCGGTATTTCCATCATCCTCATCTTCATTTGAAATAGGGATCTCTACTTCATCCAAGTCTATGACAGCCTCTTTAATAGGGTGATCCTCGACGACTTCATCGGACAGATCTTCCTCGGTAATTCCTAAAATGCTATCTGTTCGAGGTAAAATCATTTCCTCTGCACCCAAAAGCTCATCTAAAGAAGTCTTCGGAGTCTCTTCGACTTTTTCCTCTTCTATCTCTTCTTCAATTTCTACGATAGGATTATAAGGTGCATTGATTATATCCAGTACTTGACTATTTATCATTTCTTTAGTCTCGTTTATCAAAGACAACAAAGATTCTGTTCTATAAAGCGCTTCTTCTTCTGCAAGTCGCTGTTTATCGAGTTCTTTAAGCTCTTTCTCACAAGCTTTTCTTTCGTCGTTACTAGTTTTAATTCTAGACTTTGTAGAATCTAATTTTGCATCGATCTTGGAAATCTTCCCTTTTTTTGCAGATATCTGTGCGTTTATATCTTCTAATTCCATCTTTTGAACTTCGCTATCTGTGAAAGCTATTGCACCTTTTTTATCTTCTAAAGCTTTTATCTCTTCGCTTGAAAGCTCTTTTAAAGCCTTTAACTCATCAGTCTTTTTATTTAAATCTGCAAGTGTAGCATCCAATTTACCCATGGCTGCATTCTTCTTCTCGATACCTGCGTTTGCTTTTTTCAAATCGGCATCAGCGTTGTCATAAGTCTTAACGTACTTATCGACCATCTCATTGAAACTAGAGACAAATGTCTTTATATCCTCTTTGTGCTTATAATTGCTTGTTTCAAAATCTAATTGTTTCATTTCATCACACACCTTTATATTCTAGTAACATAATAACAAAATCCTCTTGCTTTGTAAAGAGAATTTTGTCCTTTTAATAAATATTTTTAAATCTTAAATCTATTTCCCCTTAGTTAGCATTTTTTCGACATTTGACAGTTTATGAACTAATTTATTAGCTTTAACTTCATCGTTTATATTCGTCAAAAATGTCTGTGACAAACCATATGTATTCCCAGGATTTAAAGAATATTCAGCCTTAGTGAACAAGTTGCTTTGGAACATAATAGGCACCTTGCCAGAAAAATCTATAACCTTTTGTACGACACCATCCATGACAGGCGCATGTATTCCATAGAGGCTGCTTACTATGAAAGTATAGTCCTTTTCTTTGGCTGCGTCGCTTATATTCTTAATTACCGCATCTATACTGCTGAGATCTTTCTTTATGATATCCATTTTATTATAACCAGCAAAAGAATAGTCTATTATATACCCTTCATAATCGCTTTCTTCTATCAATTTAATTACAGCATCTTTAGAAACGAACAAACTTGTATCATTCACAGCATAAGTAATATTTGGACTTTTAACTTTTTGCATACCATTTAAATAAAAATTCACATCGTTTATACGCGATTCTGTAGTCAAATGGAGAATTCTTATGTTGAATTTTTCACACTGGCTTGCAAAAAACACTGTCTTTTCATCGTCCTTTTTAAACATATATGGTATATCATTTCTCATCGGGTATAAACTAAACAATTTTACAGGAACTTTGGTGAAGTCGGCATAAAATTTATCCATTTGAACATTACTATAGTTAATAAACAATACCGAATCGTTCTCTTTTAATGCAAAACCACCAGTTATTATGAACACTCCTGCGTCTTCTGGATTGACGATCTCTTTTTTCAATATAGCAAATTTTTTATTCGATTCGTTCCAATGTTCTCCAAGTTCTCTATAAAAGGCCCTTCTGACGTCATCATCGTCGATTCTTTTCGAGCCGACAACCATTCCTATTTTGCAATATTCCGACATTTCAAATGCCACTTTGCTTATCACTTTAGTCAAATTATCATAGGCATCTATCGAAGTTGCTGTAAGCAATAAATGAACAAATATTTTTTTATCTTTGTTAGGATTGATGATTTTAATAATTTCTTTAAACTGGTTAAATTTTTCTACACCTTCAAGCGTAAAGAAAACGTGCATTTTATTCTCACTACTCAAACTATCTCGCGTTGCTAAAAGAACCTGATTTTGATCTAACTTTTTTTCGAATATTAAATAATCGATCTCATCTTCATATCCTTTCGCTTTTTCTGGAATGCTAAATTGTTTGTATGCATTATTATAGTCTCCAGCATTCGCGACAAGATTTCCAAATAAATTAGTTTTAATTAACGCATCAAAATTAGGCATCAGCTTAGCACTATATACTTCAGCAGATCCACTTCTTTCGACACCAAATCCATTTATCAACATCAATATTGTTTTACGCATCACTATGTCACCCTACTTTTATTCAAAAGAATTATACCATATATTATAACTATTTTGCGCAAAAATGACATATTAAACACCGGATTTACATAAAAGTTTAAAATAGTTTCAACTGTTGAGTATGTTTAAATCGTCGTCTTCAATGAGCATCTTAAATTTTCTCATTTGCTCTTCACTTAAATTTAAATCTGCAAGGGCCTCCATAAACCTTTTTCTTTCTTGTTGACGCCCCTCTTCGCGACCTTCCTCTAAGCCGATCCTTTGAAATTCCTCTTTGAGATTAGATTCCCTCAACGCTTGTTTGTCGTATAACAAAAATCTCTCTAAACTGCTCTCTAAATAGAAAAACTTGTTCTTTACTTTCCTCATCAATTCATCTCCCTCATATAACTCGTTCAACCTTTCAGGGTCGTGCTCTACAAATATGTATAATAGTCTCTCTAAGCTTCTCTCTTCCATCTCTTTGATCGTAGTATATGACATTTTCTTTAAATATTCCATATTAACATCGATTATTTGTAATATATTGTGTTTTCTCGCTTTCTTTGATTTGTCATCATATAACCTACTCGTATAAACGAATTCGCCTTCTTTAAACAGATCTTCTCTATTGAAGTTGATCTGAAATATATCTTTTAGCTTGCCATAGTCTTCTGACGTCTCTAATTGACTCAGGTATAACGAGCATACATATCCCATGTTCTTTCTAATCGTCTTCTTCGTCATAGTCCAATTTATTTCTAAGGATACATATCCTATTCCCGTCTTCACCACTACGTCTGCTTCACTGTCTACGTTCATACGTGACAGACCCAATCTTACGTTTAGATATTTGAAATCCTTTTTTATCTCTTCGATATCTCTTTTTAGTATTTTAGATATTACCAACATGAGATATTCTTTAAATTCTTCATCGGCGAATATCTTTGTAGCATAAAAGTCATACAGGTAACTTTCATGAAACGCTTCGTCGCTCAGTTGCTTTTTTGTTAAAGTCATCGTCTTCACTTCCTTCTATGTCGACTTTAACCTCTCTTCATTCTTTTTGACAAAATTTCGAAATTTGCTAGGGGATTTTTTCTCCCTCTACTATTATTATTCCGGAAAACTTTCATTTTTCTCATTTTTTTATGAAAA
>CASRZA010000021.1 GCA_949439935.1 uncultured Bacilli bacterium | reverse complement strand
TTTTCCACATTCTCTGATTTTTTTTTGTCAAGCTTTATTTTTACCTAAACTCAAAAAACAGTATAAAGTTAAGACCTTAACAGAACATCACAATTAATCTTTCAATTAATCATTCTATGTGCTAAAATCTTATTAGAAGAACACTTAAATAGAAAAATTTGATTTAATTATAAAATCTATTACAATATTACTAATAATTTAAAATAAAATGTAGAAATGACATTAAAAAACATAACAAAGAAATATAATCAGGGAAAGGCAAACGAAGTTCAAGTACTTAAAGATATCTCACTAAGTTTTCAAAAGAATAAACTTACTGCAATCATGGGACGAAGTGGACGTGGTAAAACGACCCTCATAAACGTGTTAGGACTCATGTATAAACCGACAAAGGGAACATATAAGATCAAAGAAACCGACGTTTTCAATTTATCTGAAACAGAACAAGCACTGTTCAGAAATCAACATATCGTCTTCGTATTTCAGTCTTATTTTTTAGAGAACAAACTTACAGCTTTTTAAAATATAATGTTACTAACTCTTATCAACGACGATATAAAAAAGGAAGAACTTATCTAAAAAAGCAATCATTCTTTTAGATAAGTTTGGCTTAATAATAATATTCTATTTGATAAAACACCATACTAAAATCATCGATAAATTTGCAGTTAAAGAATTGATAAAAGAATAAAAATTATACTAAAATCACGGATGTAACATAAGTCTACTTTGAAATGCTACCTTTATTCGACAAAAAACTTATAAAGATTCTTGCATTTCTTATT
The DNA here is from genome assembly GCA_949439935.1 of uncultured Bacilli bacterium. GTDB lineage: Bacteria > Bacillota_I > Bacilli_A > RF39 > UBA660 > RUG11867. The sequence continues at coordinate 19,381 of CASRZA010000021.1, read as the reverse complement.
GAACAATTATAGAATGGGAGTGTAAATGGTGTGCTGCTGCACGTGAAGCAAAATCATTGTTTAATAGAAAGGAGAAGTTGGAAATGAAAAAATTATACGCAATATTAGCACTAAGTATAACTGCTTTGATAGCAATTCCACTAACTGCATTCGCAGACTATGGAAATGACTTATATTTTTATCATTTTGATTTAAATCCAGGATACTCTGCTCAAGGCGACAAGAATGTTAATGCAAAAGAAGGAACGCAAAAACTTAATCTCTATGTTAATAGCTCTACTAGTAATAACACAGGTATAAGCTATGTCAGTTTAAATGCAAATAAAAAAATGTTGTTTGGAGTGATGAAGTCATTTGCCGAAGTTAAAATTGAAGATCCAATCCCGGGAGATAATAAAACCAAAACATATAATTTACCTGCAGGTGAATATCAATATGTAACTAAAGCTTATGGCGAACACATAAAAGGTGGCATAAATGTCCATTATAATTTCTGGTCTAATTAAAACTAAAAGGGTGACAAGCTCACCCTTAATTTTATTTAAAAGTAAATAAAGGAAGTGAGATTTGAAATGATATTAAAAAATATAACAAAAATATATAACCAAGGAAAATCAAACGAAGTTCAAGCGCTTAAAGATATTTCAGTAAATTTTCAAAAGGGGAAATTTACTGCAATCATGGGACGAAGTGGAAGTGGTAAAACGACCCTCATAAACGTGTTAGGACTCATGGATAAGCCGACACAGGGAACATATAAGATCGAAGAAACCGACGTTTTCAATTTATCTGAAACAGAACAAGGACTGTTCAGAAATGGACATATCGGCTTCGTATTTCAGTCTTATTATTTAGAGAATAAACTTACAGCTCTTGAAAATGTAATGTTACCAACTCTTATCAACGACGATATAAAAAAGGAAGAACGTTCTAAAAAAGCAATCATTCTTTTAGATAAGTTGGGCTTAAAAGGAAGGATGAATCACTATCCGAACGAATTATCAGGCGGAGAATGTCAAAGAGTCGCAATTGCTCGTGCCCTCATAAACGATCCAGAAATAATAATTGCAGATGAACCGACAGGAAATCTAGATTCAAAAACCGAAATAGAAATATTCGAAATGTTAAAAAGCATTAGTAAAGAGGATAGGTATGTCATAATCGTCTCACACAATGAAACGATAAAAAAATATGCAGATAAAGTTTTATACCTAAACGATGGGGTGTTAAGTGATGATATCAAATAAAGACGCCTTTATATTAGCAAAGAAAAACAATAAGAAAAAAAGGATAAGACACATAATCCTAACATCGGTAATAACGATAATGCTTTTTATGATAATTCTCCCTTTCTCATATCACAAATCGTCGAGCAATGAACTTGAGAATTTATTAAAACACGAATATCAAACAAGAGTAGTAAGCATATTACAGCCTAATGAAGAACAATTAGAGAGGGTAAAAAAGTTTGCTAAAGAAACAGACTATGTTGTCAAATTTTTAGAAGAAGATGTCCCACTTTATGAAATGAACATATTGAATCTTCCTAAACTGCCAACAAACGTTCTAATAACTACTAAAAGTGCAATCCCATATAATTCGCCAGAAGGAAAAATCATAATCGACGGCAGAAGTATAAAAAACGAAGATGAAATCATATGTTCAAAAAGAATGTTTTTTGAACAAAACATGTCTGATATAAACGATAGTTTTGAAATGAAAGATTACATCGGTACGACACTCAAAGTACGTTTCAGAAAGCACAAAGCTGAGGGATTCGTAAATGACTTTGTCGAAAGAGAATACAAACTAGTAGGCACCTTCAATTCAGAAATAACTAGATCTTCGCAGACTTGCTATATCAAGGAAAGTGAGTTTGATAGACAGATTCCAGAAATAATCGAATCTTGGGACAAAAGTTGGGGAAGCGGACTATATTTAAAAAGTTACTTCGACATCGAGAAAGCAAGTGAGGCGCTCGCTGGCATCTCTCGCGCAACTTCTTCACATGATCTAGAGTTCGACAAAAAATTGCTTGCTATAATCACGATCGAAGCAGGAATAATAATGTTCATAAATGTAATAATATTCATAATCTACTTAAAAAACTACATAAAAGATAATTATAAGACAATGACTCTTTATAAAGCATTAGGTTTTACAAAAAAAGAGACCCAAAAAGTAATATTGTTTCAAATTTTACAATCCTTTATCTTAGCCCTAGCGATTGTGCTAGTAGTGACATTCATAGGCGCAGTCATATTGAGAATATACTACTATTACACTGCGAAAGCATACATAACAAATGTCGTCAAAATAGACCTAGTTGCGATCACTATTTTCTTAGCACTTTTACTTACAATAATACTCTATTTGATAAAACGCCATACTAAAATCATCGATAAATTCACAGTCAAAGAATTGATAAAGGAGTAAAACGCCGAATGAAGTTAATTTTAAAAGGGCTAACAGATAAAAAATTACTCTTTCGTAATTGCCTTATCATTTTCGTATTGTTACTAGGATATTCAGCTATATCACTTTTAATAGCGTATCAAGAGAACTTAGCGAAGGAAGAATTTAAGAAAGAGGACTATAGAACTCTGTATTTTAAAAGTACAACTTCGGATTATTCTTATTTAAAAGAATACGATATAGAAGTTGCAGATATATTAGAAAATGACAAATATATGGTCATATTTAGTACATATGAAGAAAGAAATAGATTTATCGACGAATGTGAATATGCGCGCGAGCTAGAGACACAGGGCATATTAGTATCGAACTCTGAAAACAATTCAATCATATTTAAAATCATATCGATCATGATAACGATTACGATATTCCTGCTCATTTTTATCTTCACATTAAACTATCTTTTGAGTTTAAAAAAAGATTTGGCACTTTATAAAATATTAGGATTTAGTAAACGTAAAATATTTTATCTTTTAGGTTGCATCTACAGTACAATTTATATTCTTATATATGTTCTAGGCTACAATCTAACATATGCTTTATATTGCTTATTAAATCATTTTAAAATTATAAGAACATATTATGATCTTTATAAAATGCATTTATTGTTCACCATTTTGCTCACGATCACTATCTTCATGACGATCATGATCAGCAATAAAGAGAACTCTCGCATGAGTGACATCGATATCTTAAAGATCGATTGACATCTAGTCTTAAAAGTATAAGATTAAAAAGTAAGACTTATGCTTTTTTTATGTTTCAAATTGAAAAAAATTACATAATACTCTATAATTAACTTACAACGAGCACTTAAGGAGAGTTATATATATGAGTAGTAAGTCAAAAAATATACTGATAATCATTCTTTCTACAATAACAGTTTTATTGATAGGGATAGTTATATATTTAGTCATGTTGTCCAAGGATCGTACGAGCGATATTATAGGTAAAGTAATAGTTGTAGGAAGTGACTATGTAATCATCGAAAACAGCGACGACGATTATCTCGTTCAAAACATCGACCAAAACTATGATGTCGGTGATGAAATTAAAGTTACATATAAAGAAAGAGAGTTCAACGATGAAACGTCTCCGAAAACGATCATATCCAAAGATTCTATTTTAATAAAAAAAGATTCTTCTCAAGAATCAATCGATACGACCGCTAACCCGAACGAGCCATCGACTACACAAAAAACTACCACTAAGAAACCCATCACGACGACTACCAAAAAAATAGATCCCACCGATGCCGATGATGAAGTTGTCGAATATATCGAAGAATTAAAGAAAGATTTCGATGCGACCACTATAAAGGATAGTGCAAAAAAAGGGTTCATCACTGTAATAGACTTCATTTTCTACAATGGTTCAATCAAAGGTCATACCTTTAAAGAACTTTCTGCAAGTGCAAAATTGAAAGTTTTAAGTACAGCACTTTATTTCGACGGAAAGATCGAAAACTATTTTCCTGGATATAAAGAGAGTATTTCATCAACGACTAATAAGATATACACGAATATAAAAAATGAAATCGTAGAAACTTATTTAAATGTTGCTGCCAAAGTATGTGAGAAGAATGGAGAAGCCTGCGAAACAGCAAAAAAAGAATTTGCCACAATAAAGAAAAATCTCGGTTTAACATGGTCTTTGATCAAAGATATCGCTGGAGACGGATTAGATAAACTTAAATCGTGGTATGAGATTTTTAGTGGAAAATAAAGGAATAGAGACAAAAAATGAAAGATTGTCTCTTTTTTTATTAAAATGCTATTAAATGGAGACTCTCTAACCGTTGAAAAATCAACTCCTTTCAGTTAAAATAAACTTAAACAAACACAAGATGCCGTGCACGGAGTAGGACGTTTGTTTGAAAGAAAGGAAAAAAACAATATGAAAAAAGCAATCATCTTTGTCACAATGTTCTTAACGAGTTTTTGTATCACAACTGAAGTTTATGCAGGTAGTTGGATCGAACCAATTAAAAGAGTAAATAATACTTTAGTTTACACTTACAAATTCAACAACAACAATTACATATTTCCAACGACGACAGAATCTCTAGCATATGGCGTTCCTGTAAAAAAAGTTAGAGTAGCTGTAAATGCCGATGCAGGAGCTAACTATCAAGTAAAGCTGTTAGCAAATGCAGGTGGAGGAATGGAAGTCAATACCCAAGTTTCATCGACAGGTACAGGTCTCGATAAAAGTAAAGCTAGAATAATCGAATTTATTCCACAAACAGGCACCTGCTCACAAGATACTTCTGTTTGTGTAACAGTCTCGCCTGAGAAACTCAACACTAGTACTACATATTTAGCAAAAAATGCAAATCAATCTGCAATTCAATTTGTTAAAAATGGCCTTTTTGGCACTCTTGCAGCGACGGCAAAAGTAACATACTATTTTTAAAAAAGAGCCAAGAGCCGAGATGATAATATCATACTCGGCTTTTAACTATTTAATAAAAAGCACTTAACCTGTTGCAATAACAAGTACAATAATTTATAATTGGCTTAAAACAAGTATAGGAGGATAAACTTAAGAAGTTTAAAAAAGAAATGATAAAGATACAAGAAGTAACAAAGAAATATGGAGATCAAATCGTCTTGAACAAAATCGATCTAACTATCCCTAACGTAGGGCTAGTAGTCCTAAAAGGTGCAAACGGCTCTGGAAAGACAAGTTTATTAAATTTGATAGCGGGACTTGATAAACCGAATGAGGGAACGATAGAAGTCGATGGAAAAGTCATAACTAACTTTAGCGAAAAAGAAATGACAGACTACAGAGAAAAATTTATAACTCTAATACCACAAAAAGGCGAACTATTTGATAACCTGACTGTAAAAGAAAATATAGAACTACTAGGTGGAAACCAAAAGATAGATGACATATGCAATTTCTTGAAACTACAAGAAATTCAAAACGAAAAAGCAAAAAATATATCGGGTGGCGAACAACAAAAAACCGCTATAGGTAGAGCCATAATGAAAAGCACGTCTATTATAATAGCAGACGAACCTACGTCCTCTCTCGATCCAGAGACGTCAATTATAATTTTTAAGTTTCTAAAAAGACTTAGTCAAAACAAATTGATTATGTTAGTAACTCACGATATAGAAAGCGTTTCATCTTTTGCAGATGTAGTCATCGAACTTCAAGATGGAAAAGCGTATGAAAGCAAAAAAACAGAAAATGTAGTAGAAACTCACAACTCAAAAGTATTTAAGAACAATTTTAAGTTTATACCTTTTACTTTCAAGAATTTCTTCACAAATAAAAAGAAGCTGTCTCGCAATATGATCTTATTTATATTCGCTTTTCTACTTATTCTGTTTATGAATACGCTTTCAAATATAAATTTTATTGAAGTGCACAAAAATACCATGATCGATGAGAAAGAAAATCACATGCTTCTCTATAAAAATGCCTCTGACAAACTCTATAGCAGTACTGTTCCTTTCACCGAAACGGACCTAGAAAAAATAAAAAGAGATTTCTCTACAGAAAAATTCTTTTCATTAAAAAAAATATATTTTAAATCTAAGCCGATAGAACTAGAGACTCAGATATACCCAAATCTGTCGTCAGATGAAGTTGAAAAAAATCCATATTATACGACGTATTACTATCAATTATCATTTGTATCGGTCGACAACATGCAAGGGCAAATAATCGGTCGAAAGCCCAATGCTCAAAACGAAGTAATAATATCATCATATCTAGCAGATTTAATGACGAAAAATGGAGTCAAAACGAGAAATGGCTATGTGACGCCTAAAGATTATGAAGAAATTCTAAATTTGGAGATAATAATTGAAGATCATCACATTAAAATAGTGGGTATTAAATTAGAAGAATTCTCCAAATATGAAACTTTAAAAAGTATATACGACAAAGAATTATATAGTCTTTTACAATTCGATACGACCGTATTTGGCAGAAACATTTATGTTTTAAACTCCTTCTTTGACTACATGAATGACATACCACAAACTCTAAGCTCTGACTATAATCTAGCTATAAATGAAATCGATAATTTTTGGACTAATTGCACATTCACCCTGCCAGTTAAACTGATAGATAATACCACGATAGAAAATCTTTTGCCAAATGAAGTAATACTCAACGCTAATGCTATCGAAGCCCTTGGTTTTAACAAATTAGATAGTATAGGGAAAACAGTAAATATTACTATTACCAATTCTCAAAGTGGTGAAAAAACTGTCCTTGAAAATATGACCATAAAAGGTGTTTCGATGAATGACTACAACTACTTTAATGAGACCACATTAAAAGATTTTGTATCTGAAAGACAGAACACACCCAATCTGGTTTTACAAATTACTGATAAAGAAAGGATTTCATCTCTACTAAAAACGTATGATGAATACTCAGAATTTACCGTTAAAACTAAATATAGCAATTATTTTAAAGACCTAGAAGAAAGATGTGGAATCATAAAGAAAATCATGTTCATATTCGCAATCATACTTAGTGCAGTTGGAATAATGATCTTTATAAACCATATCATCACAGACGTAGAAAATCATAAAAGAGATATAGCTGTTCTTAAAGCCTTAGGAATTAAAAATAGCAAGATACTACAAGTCATTTTAACTGAAAGTTTAACTATCAGCACGGCAGCTTATATTCTTTCTTTCCTGATATTTATCCTTATCAAACCTTTTATAAATACTGTGTTGATAGGAGACATTCCTTTTAAAGTCAACATTTTACCGACGAGTATTTTCTTACTCATGATCACATGGATCGTAAGTGTGCTAATAAGTGTACTCGTCTCAGCTATAGTTAACAGTAAATTCCAAAATATAAGTCCACTTGAAATGCTTAAAAAGAACCATTAGGAAGGAGCTTAGTGATGCTCGAACTAAAAAATATAACAAAGAAATACAAAAATACCACGGCTCTAAATAATATAAACTTATTGCTCCCCGACACTGGCTTTATAATCATAAAAGGCAAAAATGGTTCGGGCAAAACTACGCTATTAAATCTAATAGGGGGAATGGATTCCCCAACAGAAGGAGAAATAACAGTTTTTGATAAATTGCTCAGTGGCCTACCTGAAAAAAAACTATATAAATATAGAGAGCAATATATAAGCGTTATTCCACAGGATAACGAATTATTCGACGAACTTACAGTTGAAGAAAATATTAAGATATTAGGTAAAAATAAAGAATATGATCAGATCATAAAAGAATTAGAATTAAAAGATCTCCTTAAAAAAGAGATTAAAGCTCTATCTGGAGGAGAGCAAAAGAGGGTTGCCATCGCACGAGCTCTGATGAAAAAAACAAAGATCGTCTTAGCAGATGAACCGACTTCGTCACTCGACAATAGATCAAAAAAAATGATTTATGACTTGCTTAAAAATATAAGTTCCAAAAAGCTAGTAATAATGATTACTCACGATATGAGTTTTCCTAAAGACATGGCAACGAGAGTCATAGAACTGGAAAAAGGAAAAATCAAACAAGAAAAAATAATAAAAAGAGACCTAAAAAAGAATGAAGAACCATTATACACAAGTAATTTCGATATCTATAGATTCACAAATAGCTTATATTTCAAAAACAAAAAGAAGATAAAAATGGGAGGATTTATTTTAATTATAAACTTCCTTCTTTTGCTCTTAATCGTCTCTATCTCATCACTTACGATCGACGATCTTCTTATAGACACGATATATAAAGAAGGTAGGCCGATACAGATACAAAAGATCGACAAAGAAGAAAACGTTGAAAACTTGACACGAGAAGATTTAGATATCCTTAAATCCAACAAAATATTTTCTAAAACTGAACTCGGCAAAACGATAAAAATAAACGATCAGGGAATCACTTTCTCCACTAACTATCCTGCCCATAAAAGTACAAAATACTTTTATAATAACCCGATAGACAATCTATACTTCTTCGACTCAGAACTCCTAAAAGAAGTAGATTTCGGAAGATTGCCCAAAAATAAAAATGAAATAGTAATCACGTCGTATTTAGCTGAATATTTTGTCGAACACGGCATAAAAACTGTCCCTGGAGATCTTTACAAACCCTCAAATATTCAAGCTTTAGTCGAAGATAATAAAGATATATTGCTTGCTGATCGGGAAGTAAAAATCGTCGGAATAATAGCCGTCGACTACGATATCTTGAAGAAGTCAGACATAGAAACGCCCATCTTAAAAAATATCTTAAACAGTATGACAGAAATTACGTTTGCAAACATATTTGTAACGGAAGAGTTTTATACGTTATATGATATCACAGAACCTCAAATAGACGAATCTCACGAAATATATGTTAGAAACTCACTCGAAAAAGGATTCCCTTTTAATAGTTTTTCAAGTGAAGTAATGCTTGTGGATGGCTCTACAATAAACGAACTTAAAAAAGATGAAATAATAGTAAATCAAAATTTATACACAAATGTTTGTGACATCAATTATGATAATTGTATAGGAGATACTCTCGAAATAGATATTAAAAACAAAAATACAAAAAAAGACTTTGGAAAATTCAAAATAATAGGCATCTCAAATGACGATAAAATATATTTTAATAAAGACATAACAAAAGACTACGAGACTATGCCGATAAACATAAATAAAATAATATTACAAGAATTTGATAAAAGAACTCTAAAAAAACTCATAGAGAAGTCAAAAGATACAAAAAACTATTATGTACTTACGGAGTACACAGAGGCTTACTTGCAAATAGAAGATACTGTAAAGGAATATACATACATATTGGCCATACTCTTAATATTTATAGGAATATTCACTATCATATTTCTTGCGAATTACATTTTAGATAGTATTGATAACCACAAAAAAGAGATCGGCTTTCTTAAAACCTTCGGAATTGCTAATATAAAGATAATGTCGACTTTCTTAATAGAATCTCTAACACTCACCATCTCAACATCTATCTATGCGCTACTCATGTTTTTAGCAATAAAATTTCCTGTGAATTATCTCATTAAAAATACTATAGGCTTCTATATAAATTTAGTTCCGATAAAAATAGATCGAATTATTCTCATCTTATTATCTGCAATTATACTCAATTTACTAATAAATGGGTATTGTTCATTTAAAATAAAAAAAATTCTACCAAAAACGATGATTAAGGACTATGAACTGTAAAATATTTCAAACAAGGCTATATTTAATCAAAATCGAGAAACTTCTTGCAATTTTCCCATAGATATTATAAAATTAAGATAGTTTAAGACTTAGAAAGAGAGTGTATTATGAAGATAACAAAAGTATCAGTACGTAAAGTCGAAAATGGAAATCCCCGAATGAAAGGTTCAGCATACGTCGAATTAGATGACTGTTTTGCAATAGAACATATCAGAATTATCGAAAGAGCAGACGGTTCATTATTCGCAGCAATGCCTAGCAAAAAAGGATTAGATGGGCAATACCGCGATTCATGTCATCCTATTAATGAAGAAACTAGAGCAATGTTTAACGACGCTGTTATAGAAGAATACAACAGAATAAAAGACTTGCCAGTAGAAGAAAAAGTAGAGGAAAACGAAGACTAAATCTCTGCTTTTTTTCATATACTTCTTTAGGTGATAGATATGGATAGAATAGTAGAGAACGCAAGCGTTAACCACATAGTAAGTTTGAACGAACGAAAGAGTATAGTGATTACAGGAGTTAGAAAGATCGAAAGTTTCGATAACGAAGAATTTCTTCTAAATACTAATTTAGGTGGTATGCTTATTAAGGGTTCAGGATTAGAGATGATAAAACTAGATACCCTAGAAGGAAACGTTTCCATCAAAGGACATATAGACAGCGTATCCTATTTAGATGACAATGCCAAAAGTTCAGATGGAAGCATATTTAACAAATTGTTCAAATGAACGTCCACATACAATTAGTCTCCTTTTTGACGTTCTTCATATTCGGTTTTTTGCTAATGCTAACTTACGAAATTTTTTTAAGAAAAAGATCATATCTTTGCTATTTATTTTTTCCCATGCTAACAATTGTTTTCATGTCTGTGCTTTACCATATAAACGATGGCAAAGTTCACACATATTTTGTTGGTACATTCATCTTGGGAATAATAATTAGTAAAATTTGCGTAAAGTTTTTAAAAACAAAATTTAAACTGTTGAAAACTAAAAAAGCCTGATGCTATAATGCGTATGAGGCTGAATATGAAAAAAAACAAAAAAGAGAAAAGAAGAATGAAAATTTACACACTTGCCATCGTCGGATTACTTTCGTTATTCGGCTGCAAAATGTATTACTACTGGCCAAAAATTTTTGCCAATTACCAATCAAAGGCTGAATTAGAAGAAAAATATACCATACTTCTCGAAGAAGAAGAGACCCTTTCAGGCGACATCGTAAAACTACAAGACCCAGATTACATTGCAAGATTCGCAAGGGAAAAATATTTATATTCCAAAAACGGAGAAATAATAATACGAATAGTAGAGTAGTGAAAACGCTCTTTTTTCTTTTAGCTTTTTTAAAATCGTGATATACTTAAAAAGGAAGAAGATGACTAAATGAGAAAAGAAAAAAGATGGAAAAATAACGACACATTAAAGACGATACTATATTTGATTATGTCGATCTGTTCTAGTTTTGCCTTTCTATTCAAATTAGATCCCCAAAAAATAATAATCTATTCTCGCCACGACGTCGATATTTTAGTCTATGCCTTAGTCACAATTGCCATATTTATATTTTATAGAAACTTCTTTGATAAAAACGCCAAAAGAACTACATTTAAAGTTTTAAGTACGATGTTCACGTTATTACTCATATTTGGATATAGCTTCGATACGACAGACTCAGCATTTCTAGTATATGGAAATTTAACATTTCTCATAATTTCTGTAGTTAAATTTCTAGGTCTATATCCACTAATTTACACAGGACTAAATGCACTATACGACAAAGTGCTGGACTTCAAAGTTGGAAAATTTAAAGGCTCTAAATTTACCGATTATCTAGATAAACATCCGTTTAAATTCACTTGTATCGTACTCCTCATATGTTTTCTACCTTATATAATAGCTTACTATCCTGCAGTCATGGGCTACGATCCCGCTAACCAAATAAAAGAATTCATGGGAATTCATAACAGATACTGGGACAGTGTAATAATGCTCGATCCAAATGTAACTATAACAAACTTTAACCCTGTCATTCATACACTTCTTCTAGGTAGTTGTTTCAAACTAGGAGTAAACATCGGAAGCGTCAATTTAGGACTGTTCCTCTACAGTATAATTCAAATAGCCTGTATGATATGTACCCTTGCGTACTCTATTAAATTTTTAAAAAGAGAGAAAGTCCCAAACAAGATTTTGATGGCAATAGTAGGCATATACGCATTGGTGCCGATCTTTCCATTTTATTCTTTATCGACAAACAAAGATACCTTTTTTGTCCTATGGATGCTTTTATACACGATCAAATTATACGAACTCATCAAGCACAAATATGAACGCAGAAACGTTATCACTATGATACTGATTTCGCTATTCCTCTTTCTCTCACGAAACAATGGAATATACACCATACTATTGAGTCTGCCATTTTGTTTTATAATTAAAGAAAATAGAAAAGCCACAGGAATCATACTTGCAACAGTCTTAATCGGGTATATAGGATATTCGAAAGTACTGTTACCAGCTCTAAAAATAACTCCAACTAGTATACGAGAAGTATTGTCTATACCGTTTCAGCAGACTGCTGCTCTCATCCAAAAAGATGAAGACTTAATCGAAGAAAAAGATAAAGAATTAATATCTAAAATTCTCGATTACGAAAAGATAAAAAAAGAGTATGACCCAGAACTCGCCGATCGCGTAAAAAACACTTACAACAAGTATACTACTGACAAAGAAATTAAAGAATACTTTAACATTTGGTTTAAGTACCTTCTAAAAAGGCCTCTCGTATATATCGATGCAACTATCAACAATATGTATGGTTACTTCTACCCAAATACCGTCAGATGGTATCTATATACTGATTACAATACCAAACTTGAAGAAGCAGGATTTGATTACCACTTCAATGCCCTAGAAGGCCTGAGAACAATCCTGAGTGGCTTCGGTAACGCATTCCAATACATCCCACTTTTAGGTCTATATGTAAATATCGGATTTATCTCTTGGACATATATGTACCTAGTAGGATGTCTCATAGTAAACAAAAACTCCAAGTGGATCATATTGCTTTTACCAGCATTATCCTTAATACTAGTATGCATAGCTAGTCCAGCCAACGCTTACTTCCGCTATTCACTACCATATATTACGACGCTACCAATGACTTTAGCGCTATTAAACCAAAATAAAAAGATGTCTTCTATATAGAAGGATCTTTTTTTATCGACCAATTTTTAGCCAACACTTCTTTATCTACGAAGACAGTAATGTCATTTGTACAAAGATATAAGTTTCCGTTTTTGAAATAATCTTCGTTCATAAATTCGATAGAATCCAAAAGTGATAAAACGCCATATTTCTTTAATTCCTTCTCATCCTTTTCATACATTTTCTTTAAGACACTCTCCTCAAAGTAATTTGATAAAACTATTTCAAAAGAACTGTCATTATTCCACTCCTTGATAGCATTCAATATGATGTTCCTAATTCGATTCTTATAATCGTCACCCAAGATCTTTACAGCTGCCTCATATCCGACGACGATCAGAGTCAGAGTTGAATGTTCTTTTCTCAAATAAGAGTCGATTTTTTCCATCGAAGCTAGTCTAGAAATAGCGCCATACCTCCAATGGACAGGACTCTTATCACTATAGATGCCCTGCAAATTGTGATTGCGGCATAACAATCCTTCGTAACAGTAGCCTAAATTTTTCTCTAAGTTTATAAAAAAATCCTCTTCTTCATTCACTTCTTTAAGAGCCAGATTTGCCAAATTTAAAATGATAGATCCTTGATTAAATCTTTCGCAGGATTTCCTAAAGTCGTCGAACTTCTTCTTGCCCATTACGATGAACTCAGTACAAGAGTTTATCAGTTCCTTGGCAATATAATCATATGGACTACGCTCATAATCATCTATCAAAGCATATACGATCATAGGATACTTCGTCACAAAATACTCGTCATTTTCATTTTTTATTCCGACTATCTTCTGTCTCACAAATTCGTATACGATCTTTTCTTCCGCTTGACAAGTAATATCTTCAGGATCGATCAAAAAATACACTTGAGGTTCTAAACCATTAGATAAAGGCATCGTATTCGTCTGATAAAGAATAGTTTGAATACCCGATTTAACTTCCAAGAAAACTTGAGTTTCTGTAACGGCACATATCTGCTCGTTAGTGAGAGAATCTCGCATCAAAGATTTATATATCTCATACTTTTTCTCATAAGACATATTATAATATTTAAATAAGTCCTTTAAATTTACATATATACTTCCAGTTTGACAAGACGAAATCGACGATATTATTTCGACGAGCACGTTACATGCAGATTGAAAACTCTTTGGCTCTTCTATCTTCACTCCATTTATTACAGTACCATTCTCGAACATGTCAGAAAGATTTATCATGGTACTTTCGATACTCGGTTCAGTGAAATACTCGACGTTGCAAAACTTAATGCGATTATCTTTATCCGCCTCGACTACATTTCTAGGTAACAATAATCTATACGCCAAATCTTTGCTCGCTTCTCCAGCCATGATATCTCTTTGCCTATTGACCACGAGCCCCTCACCGTCTCCATAAGAATTATTTTTTAAAAGTGAAAGTATAGATGCGTCGGTCGTATTTGTCTGTCTTATAATAGACCTCGTATATCTATAAATGATATATTTCTTCGCAAGGCTATACTTTCTCATCTCCATCAGCTTTTCTTCAATTATGTCTTGTATATCCTCGACGAGCATACGCTTTTTCTCATTTGATTCGATAAAAGATATTATCTTTTCGATGCCATCATCATCCAAACGCTCGGTACTGCTCACTTCTCGATTAGCTTTTCCTATTGCGACACGAATTTTATCACTGTTATATTCCACGGTACGTCCATCTCTTTTGACGATCTTCATATACATCACCAATTTTATAATATCATATATTTGATGAAAAAGATATTGCATTATCCACTGAGCCCTATTATACTTAATTTATAGGGGCGAAAAAAATGAGAGAAATTAGCTTGTTCAAAAATATTCCTGAAGAAGAATTAGATGCGACGATTAAAAGTTTAAACGGTCGAAAAGTTTCTTTTAAAAAAGATATGACCATCCTATCTAATTTAAATAATACGAGTGATGTAGGAGTCATCATAGAAGGAGCATCCTCTCTTATAAGAATAGATTACAATGGCAACAGAACTATAGTCGCAGACCTCAAAAAAAATGACCTATTCGGAGGTTGCTTCTCCGATTATATGAACGAGGAACTCTCAGTTATCTCCACAAAAGACTGTGAAGTGCTTTTTATCGAATACGACAGACTGATAGGCAAATCCGGATTAAAGACGATGAATCGAAGTATTATAATCGAAAACATGATCGAAATCCTCGTCAAAAAAGTAAATAACTATAATCGTCGAATAGAAGTTTTAAATAAAAGAACTACACGAGAAAAACTATTAGAATATTTTCACATTTTGGAAAAAGAGCAATCTTCAAACGTCATAACTTTGCCCTTTACATTTACAACTCTTGCAGAATATCTTTCTGTAGATAGAAGTGCGATGATGAGAGAATTGAAAAATCTTAAAGACGAAGAGATAATCATGATAAAAGATAAAAAAATAACTTTAATATATAGATGAATTCATGATATAATAGACATTAAAAAAAGAGGTAAATTATGGAGAAGTTGATAGAATTTAGAAACACTAACTTTGCATACAATAACACGAATGCATTTGTCGATTTTAATATGGAAATTTTAGAAGAAGATATAGTAACCCTAGTAGGACCGACAGGAAGCGGAAAGACGACACTTTTAAAGATGCTTTGCAAGAGGCTTCCAAATGATTCGCTATACTATAAAGGCATCAACATTAAAAATCACGACGTGAAAGAACTTCAAAAAGAGATAATAGTCATTTTTGATATGCCACTTACATGTGAGACGGTCAGTTTAGAGTTAAAAAAATATATTGAGAAGATCGGTCTTTCAGAAGGAGAAATAGATTTAAGAATAAATCGGATTTCCAAATTTTTTGAAATTGAAAATCTACTAGAGACAAAAAATGCCGAATTGAACAAGAGCCAGAAAAATCTAATTAAAGTACTAAGATTTTTAATAGTAGAACCGAAATTTCTTGCGATAGATAACATGTTATTAGGGTTGTATAAATCCGATTTAGAAAGATTCTTCGATTATATAAAGAAAAATAAAATAACCCTTTTAAACGTCACGACCGATTTAAATCAAGCGATATATGGAAACAAACTATACGTCCTCGAAAATTTTGTCTTAATACTTGAAGGAAGCACAAATTCAGTACTTAAAACGGATACTTTACTTAAAAGACTTGGCTTTAGACTACCTTTGCCGGTCGAACTCAGCATAGAATTAGGTCACTACGATCTTCTAAGAAAGCTATATACGGATACAGAAAAGTTGGTGAAAACTATATGGAAGTAAAATACTCTAATATTAGATTAGATGACAAGATATACAATACTAATGAACTTTCTGGCATATTTGATGAGGATGGTTCTTTTCTTGACGGAACTATAAGTGATATATCCACCTTAACTTACAATAAGAAATTTCCAGTCATGTGGTTTTTAAGATTAGGTGCTAATAAAGATAGAAAAAAATTTATACCGGAATTTCTTGCCGATTTTGAAATAAGTAAAGAATTACAAAAAAGAAAGCTAGAGGCATTGTCTGAAAGTGAACTTTTAAAAATCCTCATCATAAAGGTATGTGTTTCGAATGCAAGGGTAGTAATATTAGACAGGATCGACTCTTGTCTAAATTGGAAAGATTTAAATACCGTACTAAAGAAGATGCGGTCACATGCGAAGGCAAGCGGTCAGAACATTCTATTTACCACGAACATTCTCGACAATATAGTAAACCATTCTGACAAATACATAATCATAAAGGACAACAAGATCACCTACAATAACAAAGATTTCTCTGCGATGCCAGATTTGACAGAGACTGGAAAATTTGCCGAGATGGCTAATAAACGTGGCGCCGACTTACACAAATATAAAGACCCGAGTGATCTTTTAAAAGCTATTTACAGAGATGTGAAACGCCGATGAAATACGTGATCACGATCTCATACGATGGTTCCAAATTCTGCGGATTACAAAAATTAAAAGACGAACTCACTATCCAAGGAGAACTCGAAAAAGTTCTCTCTATATGTGACGAACGACCAGTAAAAGTCGTCTCTTCTGGAAGAACTGATAAAGGAGTTCATGCATTAAACCAAGTCTGCACGTTTGAATTAAAAAAAGATATCGATCCTTACAAACTGAAAGGATACATCAATCGCTCGTCATCGAAATATCTGTTCGTAAAATCTTGTGAAATTACCGAAGACAAATTGTTTCATGCGCGTTTCTCAGTAAAAAAGAAAACTTATAAATATATGATAAATACAGGTCCTTATGATCCGATAAAGAACGACTACACATATAATTACAACAAACCTTTAGATATAAAAATGATGAAATCCTCATCAGAGCTATTCTTAGGCCCTCACAATTTTAGAGCCTTCGTCACGGGAAAACACGACACATGCGACAGCATAATCGACGACGTCGATATAACGACTACAGGTAACACTATAGAAATATATATAAAAGGGAAATCATTTTATACATATATGGTCAGAAACATAGTCGCTGTATTAATTCTGATCGGAAACGGCACTCTGCAGAAGTCGGATATCGAAAACATGCTAAAAACCGGCAAAAAATCCATCGAGTATAGTCCAGCTCCTGCTGGAGGATTATACTTATATGAACTCGAATACTAAAAAAATAGGTTAGCACTTTTTGCTTATACCTACTTTGTTTTTGTAAGAACCATCTCTTCTCTGAATTAAAACTCAATTAAATTCGAGATAAGGAGATATCAGATCGTTTAAAAGCTTTTCATCTTGCTTTTCAAGTTTCGCGCGAACATCATCTAAAGCAAAAGGAAAACGTGCAACCAAAAGTTCACTTCCGCTTTCATCGATAAAGATCATTCGATACTTAGTCGAAGTTGTCGTTATTCGAGGAGTTTGAGAATCATCTATTCGCGCCCTCGATATTATGTTTAATATATTATCTATATCGTCTTTATTTTTGATATATTCATACCTAACTGAACTCAAAGAATCATCGATGACTATGGCAATCTCAGCTGTATCTTTAAGATAAGAAATCTTTTCTCTTAGAAATCTAGTTTCTTCACTAATCCTCTCGTTTTTTTTAATAAGTAAAAATTCATTGATGAAGAACACTGATATAATAAATACAATACATATAAATATTAGAAAAAATGCCCATTTTTTTTGCATAACTAATTCCATATTCTGTAATTAATATCTAGAAATCCCAAAAACTCGATTTATATTATGAGCATAAGTAAAAACACTATAATATTTATCATTCTCTGCGACACCTGTAGTAATTCCTAATAAGTTTGCAGATGTACTCATTCTATCTAAAAATACATGTCCACCACTATCTTCACGCTCAGTTTCTATGGTTGCTTGAAATAAGCCTGTTAAGTATACACCATCAATTACGCCAGACCAATTTGTACTTTTAATAGTGCCTGTTTTTGATTTCGTAATACGTCCTACTTTTCCAATTTTTTGCCCTACAGAAATAATGCTGTCCGTCGTAGTAGAAAGACTTTTTGTCACTCCAATTGCATACTCGAGTGTATTTGTTAAAGAAACGTTACTCTTCGCTTCAATAAATGCAGCATCTATATTGCCTGAAAATTGTCTTTTTCTAACAGTTCCTGTATAATATGGAGTCCCATTAACCGAACTTTCTGGAACACAGTGTCCAGCCGTAATATATCCGCTTTTTCCATTTAATTTAGCTCTATAGCCCATTGAACATGGCGGTTGTCCTAAGTCTCCACCAGGATTCAAAGAAGATATAATCCTTGATCCATCTATAAACTCAATTAAATTAGAATCAACAACCTTTGATTTAAAATTTCTTTGTTCATTTATGCTGTTATTCTCCAATTCCACTATTACCTTGTTTGAATACACGTCAATATAGTTTGCTATAAGTTTAACGCAAGGTTCACTATTATCTAAAAAATAGTCTATTATTTTTTCATTTACGATTTCTAACTCATTATAAGAGTTATCAACATATTCCACTTGAAGATCATCAAAAAGCTGAACGTCGCTTTTAGCAGAGGAATTTTTTACAAATTGAACAACGTATTTGCCAAAAGAATTTTTATAAATTCCCCCGACATTTTCTTTATACTTTAATTTCCCATCAGCATCTTTATACGAGTAGTACTCTTCTACATTCTCCATATTTAATTTTTCTTCGCTATCTATCATAGCAATAGTATCTGTTGCAATAACATTACTGCCTTTTAAGTGTATACAAGTAATTTCTCCAATTATACAAATTACAGTTACCAATATCAAAATTATTCTACTTTTTTTTCTCATTTTTTATTATCAGTCCTTTCTAAAGTCTTTCAATACATGAAAGACACATAACGAAAAATTTATCCACAATTGCCTCCTTTAGAAACAAACACTTTCTATTTACCGGAAAAGGATCTATTACAAAATTACTATACCAAAACAGTAGTTTTTAATCAAGTTAATAATATGTTTTAAGTTTAGGTATTTTCTGAAAAACATGGGAGCTCGACCATAAAAAAATAAA
>CASRZA010000020.1 GCA_949439935.1 uncultured Bacilli bacterium | reverse complement strand
TCCTTTCACATGAAAGTTGGCAAGCACTCAACGATTAAGTATTCATAGTGTTAATTATATCAAGATATTTATTTTATAACAATATTATTTACTAAATTCTGACAATTTAGTAAAACACACTTGCAAATTGACATATTCAATTAGAGAGAAGTGATAACTATGGCTTGTGCAACAATACATTTAGCAATAGCTAAAAAATATTTAAATAAACACGAAGAATTAAATTATGAAAAGGTAATTGCAGGGACACTTTATCCAGATGCAGCAGAAGATAATGATAAATCACATTATACTGATATTAATCGTGGTAATGATAATATAAGCCATGTACGTGGGAAAGTAAATTTATATGCATTTTTAAATGAGCATAAATATTTGGATGATTTTGAGCTGGGTTGGTTCTTACATTTAGTAACAGACTATCTATTCTTTGAAGAATGTTTTACAGAAGAATATTTATTAAATAATAGCTATAAAGATTTTTGTAAAAATTTGTATTTTGCTTATGATCATTTAAATCTTTATTTATCTAAAAAGTATGATATTACAGAAAATGATTACAAAAACTATTCTAGTGAGTATTATCCAGGGAAAAAATATCAAGATTGCATTTTGCCTAAAGAGATGATTGATGAGTTTATAGATAGAGTTTCTAATATTGATTTGGATAAATATATTGAGAAAATTGAAAAATATCAAAGTAATATAAAACCATAAAAGTTGTTGAACGTCCTTCCTTAGGGCACCATGAAGTATACATCCGAACCCATATGGTTCATTTATCTCTGTCCTTACTTGAGTACAGACTTGAGATAAGGCTAAAATCTCATGTAGTCTCGTAATCTCGAGACTTTTTTCTTTTAAATTATACAAAATTCATTATAATTACTTTTGCTAAAGTTAAAAATTATATATCGAAACTGGTACTAAATTTAGAAAAATGGTATAATTTAATTGCAACATAGATTAGTTGATAATATTCGCCAAGTTGAAAGGAGAAAATTGTATGATATTAAGTTCTATAGTTATAGATTCTGATGATGCAAATAAACTATCAGATTTTTATCAAAAATTATTAGGATGGGAAAAGAAAGTATACGATCATGGTGAAAATGGGATATGGATAACTTTAAGAAGCAAAACTGAAAGTACTACTAGACTAGTTTTTCAACAAATTGAAAATTATCAGAGACCCACTTGGCCAGAAGAAGATGATAAGCAACAACAAATGATACATATTGATTTTTATTCAGATAATGTAGAAAAAGATGTGAAACATGCTTTGAATTGTGGAGCATCTTTAGCAAAATATCAATCTGGAGATTGGAAGGTTTTAATTGATCCAGCAGGGCATCCCTTTTGCATTGTACCTACTAGAAAAAATAGACTAAAATAAAAGTGTTATTTTATTGTTATATATATGTTAGAAAATAGTTTCAATATCTAAAATAATACAGCATAATCAAGCTGTACTTGAAGTATGGGAAGTAATTTTCTAGAGGTTCGGTTTATGATAGCCCCACTTCGAGTATCGAGATGGGATTTTATGATGCTCAAAAAAGACAATTATAATATTATTTCTTATTATAAAGTAGTAAATTGGTAGTAAAATTACTTAAAAATTTTACATAGACATCTTGAAATAAAGCATTTTAATTAAAAACTAAATTTTTAATATAAAAAGTTATAAAATTGCTAAAAAAGTGTTCACGAACTCCAACTTTATACTACGCTTATATACATACTCGAGTAAAAACCATCCTTTTTATAAGGGGGCAGTATCTGACCACTAAAGGCACCATTTAAGAAATTCTCCATTTTTCAATTGTTTAACCTTTTTCACCTCGCATATACCTCATATTTAATTTTATGCACTTTTTTAGTAACTACAGTCACAGAATCAGATGATGGATATAACAAAAACAAAAGTAACACATGAGAAAGTATTAAAGTTTTTAATCTAAATTGACAAAACGAATAAACATTACAGGCTTTTTATTGAATAAACACTAAATTTACGATAAAATATAAGAGCACAAAAGAAAGAGGTGACAACTAGAATGGAAATAGAAAGCATAGAAACAAGGACCTTTATGGAAATGTTTTGGCCATCAAAAGATGAAGTAACAGGCAAATATAAGACTAGCATAAACAAAGTCTTAGGTAGAGACCCTTTACTTTTTAAAAGTTCAAACAATACCAAAATAATGTTGGGATTTCGTTTTTATGACGTAAGAACTGTAATCATAAACGAAGATGACAAAATAGAAGGAAATCCTTCGAACTACAGTCCGATGTACTACTTTGGTAGAAGATTAGATATAGAAAACATGAAAAAGATATCTTCTTTAAAACAAACCGTTAAATCTATGGAGAAACAAGGATCTAAAAGTGCTATACTCTGTACGTGTGGAGCGATCATAACAAATCCAGCGGTAGGAGATTTAACAATAGAAGAGTGCGAACAACTTTCGCAAAGTGGTTTAAATCAAGATAGAAGCATATCTTTACAACCTAGGGATGAAAAATAAAAGATTGACTAGACTGAACTGAACCCCAAAAGTTGGACAGTTTATAAAATAGGGGTATGTCAAGAAAAATGGTTCTTCTTCAAGTTAGTTGAAATATGCTAAAATTTTAAGACGGAGTAAGTCGAAGTGGCATCGACCATACATCTGTCTTTTTATTACTTTAGTTTTATTATTGAAACCTTCTGTTAATCCATTACTATAATCATATATAATCGCATTTTTAACAGCATCAATATCACTTTCGATGAGATTTACAAAACTATTTAATTCGACAACATTTAATTTCTTTGCCTTGTTTAGCCATCCCTCAAGTTCTTCAGGTTTCTTTGAGAATATGACGTTTTTGAATTCTTTATTTAAATCTATAATTTCACTTAATTCCTTATTTTGATCTAGATAGAAAATGATATCATTTTTAAGACTTTCATTTTTTATATTTTCTAAACCATAAAAGAAAAGTTTTTTAAGTTTACTGCGTTTAAGATAGTGAGTTTTACTTTTTACTTCATTTCTTATGCTCTTCATGTGCATATTTAAAACTGTCATTTTCCCCTTGTATCCCTGTTCTTTCATCATCTCAAAAATGTCTTTAGTTTTTTTTCCTTCGATAATAAGTTTTTTTATTAAAGGAACATAATTATCTAAGATACAGTTACTATCTTTTACAGGTGGCTCTTCTAATGAAAGATAGGTATTTAATGTCGCTCTTGTTATACCTATTTTTTTTGCAACGAAGGTTTTTGTATTGCCTTCTTCATATAGTTTTTTTGCTTCTTTAATAGTTTCCCATTTTCGATTTGCAGTATCAATTTTATCTTGTTGTCTTTTAGTTAAAACATCTTTGGTATCAATAGTTTCATCTTTAATAAGTTTGATTTTATCAGTTACTGTTCTTTTTAAATAGTTACATAAATCGTCAGTAAAATTTTTAAAAATATGAAACCTGTCAACTATTTGTTTCGCGTTAGGTAATGCCTCACTTATAGCATTTTTGTAAGTGGGAGAAAAGTCTCTAGTTACAGTTTTAACATTAGTAAAAAACTTTAATGTTTTAACAACATCATCTTTTTCTCTAGAGTTGATTATTTCTATTTTTTTATGTTTATCGTTGTCTGTAATAATTGAATTATAAATCTCTCGTTTCTTAGATGAAAAGTCATCAATACCTATATTTTGAGCTTCATAGGTTATACTGATTTTTGCTTTTTTTTAACAATTCTTAAGACTGTATTACTAGAAACTTTTATTCCTGCTTCTTTTAAAGTTCTAACTGTATCCATAGAATTATCTCTTAAACCTATACTATTAATATATTCTGTTAGTCTTTTCGTCCTAATTGCTTTTGGTTCTACAAAATTGTATCTTTCACCAAAAGTTTTATGTTTACAGTTTTGATTTAAGCAAAAAAATTTTCTAGCAAATAACAATAATTTAACCTCATTATTTTGTATTGGTAAATCACTCAATGTTCGTACATAACGACTGTGAATACTATTAGAAATTTCTCCACAATAAGGGCATTCACTTTTGTTTGTATCCATTTTACATGATATATATATGGTGTTTTCTATTCTTTTACTTTCAAGCATAGTTATATTTTTATCTAAATCTTTTATTGATTCTTCCATGTTCATTGTATCACTTCTTATCTTGATACAAGTATAACACTCTTTTCATATTCTTTCAACTGACTTGGAGAAGAACCGCTTTATTTTACACTCTCGGGTCTTGAAACAGAAAGACCTTACCGTGAGGTAAGGGAGGACAAATTACTTGTAATTTGTCCTTATGTTCTTGAATGAAATCTCAAAACAAGATATAATATACTAGGTGATAACATGAAAAATAAAGTCGTACTTGTAGGGTGTGGAAACGTAGGTATGAGCTACGCATATGCCTTATTAAATCAACATACCTATGTCGATGAACTCATACTCATAGACTTAAATAAAGATCGTATCGAAGGTGAGGCTATGGATTTAAACCACTGCCTAGCATACAGTCCGTCGCGAGTGGAGATTCGAGTAGGCGACTACGAAGATTGTAAAGATGCTAAAATTGTCGTCATTGCGGCAGGAGCTAATCAAGAAGTAGGCGAGACCCGTTTAGATTTGATCCACAAGAACAGTCGTATCTTTAAATCGATAGTTGCATCGGTCATGCAAAGTGGCTTCGACGGTATATTCTTAATCGCAACAAACCCTCTAGATGTCATGACATACCTGACTCTAAAATACTCTGGTCTAAAACCGAGTAAGGTGATAGGATCCGGAACAACCCTAGATACGGCGAGACTGAAATATCTAATAAGCGAAAAGATAAAGATATGTCCAAAAGATATCCAAGCATTCGTAATAGGTGAACACGGAGACAGCGAATTCGTAGCTTGGAGCAACGCCAACATAGCATTGACGAGCATCGATTCTTTTATAGAAGAAAAAGACAAAGAAGAACTAGAAAAGATGGTTCGAAACTCGGCATATGAGATAATAAACAAAAAAGGTGCGACATACTATGGGATAGGAATGTGCTTAGTTCGCATAACTTGTGCTATCCTCGAAGATAAAAATTTGATATTGCCAGTCTCGAGCTATGATAAAGAGCACGATATATGTATTTCGACTCCTGCAATTGTAAATAAAAATGGCGTCGAAGAAAAGATTTTTATTCCTTTGAATGACGACGAAACAGAAAAGATCAAAAGATCTATCGATGTAATTAAAGACGCGATAAGATCTATAGAGAATTAAAGGAGACTAAAAAATGGATGTAATAGCAGTTGGAAACAAAATAAGAGAACTTCGAATAAAGCACGGAATGCCTCAACAGGATCTAGCAGAAAGATTATTTATAACGAGAAAGTCGGTCTCTAAATGGGAGATGGGTCTATCTTATCCAAGTGTCGACATGCTCAAAAAATTATCCGAAGTTTTTTCGGTAAGCATCGAAGAAATATTAAATGGATCACCCCTTACAAGCGATCTTCAACCTATGGATCTATCGAGGCAGGAAACTATTTTAGAAGAAGAACCTATCAGATTAATGCCTTGTGATTACTTCTTTGAAGTAGGCGATTATGAATTAACTGACATGGAAGTCAAATGTGATGTAGATCAAATTAAAATGACAAAACTTGAAAATGGCGAAAAAATTTCCTATTTTACTCCGATAAGCGAGTTTGAAATCATAGCCTACGATCAAAATAGGCAAAAACATATTTTGACTTTTAGATTAAATGCCGACTTTGACTTTTTTAATGAACTTAACACTAGGCCAAAAGACATTACTCGTTCACTTTTGGACGGGGAAACTTACCTATATGACCCCGAAAAAGAAAAATACGTCGCTATCGAAATCGCTTCAGATAAGAAATTGTACACTAATCCTGCCCATCTTTGGGGAGCTTGCTTAAAGGAAAAAATTACTTTCCTAAAACTATCGATACCTGAACATAAACTGTTTCTATGGTTTAAAATCCAATTTTAAAATGCAACTGATTGAAAGTTGCATTTTTCTATAAAACTTTATCGACGAGACCATAATCCTTAGCTTCTTTAGCGCTCATAAAATTGTCTCTCTCTGTATCTTTATTTATCCTTGCAACGCTTTTGTTAGTGAGCTTTGCTAAAAGAGTATTCATCTTGTCGCGCAATTTCAAAATTCTATCCGCTTGAATTTTTATGACGGTCGCTTGTCCTTCAGTACCACCCAAAACTTCATGGATCATGACTTCACTATTAGGAAGCGCATACCTTTTACCCTTAGCTCCCGCTGCTAACAAGAAAGATCCCATCGAGGCAGCCATCCCGAAAACTATAGTTGAAACATCGCTCTTAATAAAGTTCATCGTATCATAAATAGCTAAACCAGCAGTCACAGAGCCACCTGGACTGTTGATATAAAGGGAAATATCGTTATTGTTGATAGAATCCAAATACAAAAGTTCAGAAATTACGATATTTGCTACATCATCGGTTATCTCACCGCTTAAAAATACGATCCTATCATTTAAAAGCCTCGAATATAGATCGAAAGCTCGCTCACCACTAGACGTCTTTTCTACGACAGTTGGAATTAAAGTCATTTTTTTCACCTACTAATATGATAGTTCAAAACGTTACTTTTTATTCAGTCTTTTTTTAGGAATAAGTGTCAAAAAAAGTAGAATAGTGAGCAATATTGGAAAATTGAAGTAAAGCGCAACCATTGCATACCCATAATGTGTGACAAACTTAACTAAGAACAATAATAAAACTGGAAAAACGTATTTAGAATATTTACCGTTTAAACCGATGTTTCTCAAGCCAGTGGAAATAGTTATCAACAAATCGACTACCATCGGTACTACGAATATATTATCCACATTAGAGAAAAACTCACTTATTTTAATTCGTTTTAGCAGTACATATTCTGGATATCTATACAACATTGCTTCTTTATTGCCTAAAACGAATACGATTAAAAGGGAAATGACTAGTATACTTAATGATGACATCAAATAATTTGATATTATAGTCTTTTTATCACTCATATCATTTAAAGTAAGGATGGGAGTTACGCTTGTCAAAACATAGAGAATTGCTCCAAGAACAATACCTTTATAATCGAAATGGAACAGGGGAAATATATTTTCCAACCTAGCTTCTTTCGTTAGAAATAAGCTTCCCAAAGTTATCATAAAAACAGAATAGCAGAAGAGTATTAAAAGAGTTCTTTTTAAAGAATACTCTTTACTTCTACTGACGATGAAACAACCGATTATAGGAAATAAAGCTAACACAAAAGTAGGAGTTTCCCTCAAATACAATGTTCCACCCATATTGACGAGAATTGTCGAAGCTAGAAAAGCCATAGAAAATCCTGAAAGAGTTTTTACTATCTTCGACTCGTTCGTCTTTTTAACTAACATCAATATTATAAGACCGATCGCCGTTCCTAAAAGTTCAGAAATCCAAAAATTAGTGTTAGTAAGTTTTAATAACAACGAAATGCCAAAGCCCCAAAAGAGAGCTCTTCCGTTAAAAAATGATTGCCTACTTTCCATCGCGACCCTCCTCGATAGCCTCTAAGAGCATACCTTTCTCTCGAACATTTACGTCCGATTTAATTTCATATTCTACATTTTTCCAAGTATCTTTCTTTAATAATTTTGGATGATGCAAATAATAGAAATAGTTAAAATTGAACATATCGATATCGTTCTTTTTAGAATATTCGATGACGTCGTTGAACAGTTTTTCTATTCTCCTGTTTATGTCCTTCTCTAGTTTTTTAAGTTCTTCTGAGGTTAAACTGTCTTTATCATACACGTTTAACAGTCTCACATTACCTTTAAAACTTAGAACTATTTTATCTTCTTTAATTTCTCTTTCCAGTTTATAATCATGAAAAAGATAGGTATTCTCTTCATGGATTTGGAAAGACTCATTTTTAGCATATAAAATATTCATGAAAAGAGGGACATATTCATCAACTTCTAAAACCAACTTATTATCCTTAAACATATAGGCATCTTCGATCGTAACTTTTTCATCTTCAACTTTTATGCCACCGAGCAAATAAGTGTTGCCCCGCAAATAGTGATAGACGACCTCACGAAAAGCACATGTCTTATACTTACCGTTCTTATCCATCATGGTTTTAGTAAGTTTCTTAGCATTTTCACCAAAGGACTCCTCTTTTTTAGGCACATAATCTAAGATAGAGTCGATATCCTCCGTCACATATATTTGAAAGTCTTTTCTAAAGTCTGTATCTCTTAAAAGATAATCATAAAAATTTGTCATGTCGTTCATCGCGACGTCCTTACTGACCACCATAGTAGTTAAATGGCTAAAAAATGGAACGTTGTAAGAATCGTGGAATGTATCGTTCAAAGCTTCTTCAATCGTACTTCCTATTCCTTTAACTAAGTGCGATCCTTCAGTTTCACTATCTGCTGTATTAAGGACTTCTAAATGTACTTCATAATTATCTTTATTATCGTCATAATCGACAATTATGCTCGCGACTATGTCGAGATCGTTTAATTCATTGTAATCATAACAGCCTGTTAAAAGAAAAATCATCGATAACAGTAAAAGTATTTTTTTCATAAATAATTCCCCTCATTCAATTTGACATTAGAGATTAAAGAAATGCATACGACGAGAGCGATAGAGAGTCCATACAAACCTAAAAAGGCTGAAATTATTACGAATGATAATCTTAATAACCTGATTGCGCCTACAAGTTTGACCTCGTTAAATATTAGACTGGTTATGAAAGCAATCGCGACAGTTATTATCATTATAGGACTTACTATACCTGCGCTGACCGCAGCATCTCCAAGTATCAATGCACCTAATATCGAAGCGCTACTTCCATAGTTACTAGGGAACCTGATGTCGCATTCTCTCAATATCTCACAGATGAACAACATTACTACAGCTTCGACGATAGCCGGGAAAGGAACTCCCATTCTTTGTGAAGTGAAGCTTATCAATAAACTTGTAGGGATCGTCTCCTGGTTAAAGTTTACTAAGGATATATATATCGCTGGGGTCAGTACTGTCAAAAAGAAACATACGTATCTAAGTACACTCACAAATTTGTCGGTAGTAAAGGGGTTTACAAAGTCTTTAAACTTAGCATTCAACACCAAAGCGAAAGGAGAATTGTCGATGCTGATCACGACATAGCCTTTCAAAATAAATCTCGCGGCAATCGCCGGTTTCTCCGTTTTTAAAACAGTTGGAAAGACTTCGCCCTTCGAAAAGGCGTTCATGATATCATACGAATCTACAACTTCTCTGTCTTTATATTTATCCAGTACTTTTTTAACGTTATCTAAAACATCTTTAGAGACCTTATCTTCTAAATAGACGAGAGCCATCTTATTTTTCGTATACTCCCCGTGATCGACACTCTCGACTTTCAGCTGTTTATTCTTTAATCTTCTCTTTATAACTCCGACGTTCTTTTGGTAATTTTCACAAAAGGCATCCTTGGGTCCATACATGTTCTGTTCAGTTTGACTGACCGATATTCCCCTATCTAAACCGGCTTTCGTCTCGATCGCGTATTTTTCATTTTTATAGATCACAACCGTAAAACCGTTGTCTATATAATAAAACATCTCTTCATCTTTATTGACCGTCACCAATTTTGGACCACTTATGAGGGATTTTAATTCTTTTATCTTTTTATGGTAGTTTAAATATGAATATATATTCGATATTATAAAATTGTAAATAGAAGTAGAATCGCACAGACTTTCAGAAAAGACTATATAAATTTTATCTTTTTTTCCCGATTCGATTTCTCTCACGACAAAATCTGAATCATCTTTTAAACTTAATTTTAAGTATTCGACACTTTTGTTCATAATCGTCACCATTTTTATTATGGCTTCGATTTCCAAAAATTTACTATAAATTAAAAAAGTATGCTAAAATATTAAAAAATAATAGTATGTTAACAAAAAGGGCACAATTTCCAGACGAAAATGGTAGAAAAATAAACTGTCATTTCTTAAAATTGACGTCGAAAGGAGATATTATGGAAATAGGAAACAAAATATTAGAATTGAGAAAAAAGATGGGAATGCCTCAAGAACAACTTGCCGAAAAGATGGAAGTTGCAAGACAGACTATATCTAAGTGGGAACTAGGAGAAACTTCACCGGACTTGTCTCAAGCAAAAAAATTATCCACAATTTTTAGAGTAAGTCTAGATGAACTAGCAAATAATGACGTGAAAGACATAGTCGTCGAGAAAGTCAGCAATATTGAAAAACTGGCGGGCATGATAATTTTTATCATAAAGATCGGAATCGGATTTTATGTTGGAATGATCATCTTATCGATATTGTCGATAGTCATTTACTCTACATCTAGAATAACAGTCTCCACAGCTGAGACGATTAGAGAAGAAATAACCTGTACACTAGGAGATAAAAAGTATCTTTTCAGCGTCGATTATTCCGAAAAAAATGGTACGATTCACGTATTTAATAGAGACGAAGCAGATTTTCTCGATGAGTTAACAAACTATTCGAATATAGATGACCTCAAAAATCATCTGAAAAGTTCTATAAAAGAAAAAGGTGGAACCTGCGAAATCGATTGATTTTGATTAACCATAAGAAGTTAAAATGTACATATGGAAGATAAATTTAAAAAAAAACTTCCACCTTTTTTCATGTGTGCTATAATTAAAAGGAAAGAAGTGGTACTCATGTCATGGCCAGTAGTTTTAACTTTCGCTATGATATTTTTAGGAATCTCCTATGAATTAACATCGTATTTAAAAAATAAAGAAAAAAAGGATATTTCTCAATAAAAAATTGAGTATCGAGCGCTGAGTAACTTTATAGTAACATTACTTTAGTAAAATAAAGACCAATCTTAAAATAAGATTAAATTGCAACTTAAAGTTACGTAAAAACAACTAGAACTTGGTGGAATGCAACCGACGTTCTATGATATAGTTTTCTGCGAAATGGGGAATGAAAAATGAAAAAATTTATAAACGACAACAAAGTCATATTAAAAAGAATATTAAATGCAGGCTTATTCATTTTGTTTTTTGGAATAACTCTATATATAATTCTTTCCAAAAACGACATACATGAGATCATATTACATATCAAAGATGCCGACAAAAAATATATACTTATAGCACTCGGCTGCATGTTTTTATATATCTTTTTAGAAGGTTTAAACATTCACAGAATGCTAAATGCCCTAGACGACAAAGTAAATCTTAGACAGACGTTCAAATATAGCATAGTGGGATTCTTTTTTAGTTCTATCACGCCATCATCGACAGGTGGACAACCTATGCAACTATATTTTATGAGTAAAGATAAAGTTTCAATTTCTCACAGCACGCTTGCTTTATTGATCCAATTACTAAGTTTCCAATTCGTCACATTGCTCTTAGCGTTAATAGGGTTCATTTGTAATTATGACGTTTTATTGCATCATATAGGAAATATCAAATACCTAATGCTGTTTGGAATTATAATAAATGTTGCCATTCAAGCCTTCTTGATCATTATGATCTTTTATCAAAAGATGGGTAATAGGCTGATCAATTTTTTCTATCGTTTTTTGACGAAGATTCATTATAAAAAGTCAGAGGCTTTTCATGAAAAAGCTCTTATCCAGTTAGATGAATACCATCGATGTGCCGAATACCTAAAAGAAAACAAAAAAATACTGATTTTAACGATCCTTACTACCATTATCCAAATGAGCGTTTATCATAGTGTGCCATACTTTATCTATCGTTCATTCGGGCTTACAGGACATAGCATATTTACGTTCATCTTGATGCAGGCCGTACTCTATATATCCGTCGCATCTTTACCTCTTCCGGGTTCAATGGGCGTAAGTGAGGGTAGCTTCATGATAATATTCAAAATGTTTTTCCCGACAGCACTTCTATCTAGTGCTATGATAATTTCGAGGGGAATCAGCTTTTATCTATTCGTACTTATAAGTTTAATAATGATTGCATTCTATGTCCTAATAGACAAAATTAAGAGAAATAAAAAAGATTCCGATCAAAATGCAAAAATAGTAAATAAAAAGTATCAAAAAATTATCGAAAACTAAATTCGATAATTTTTTATTGACAAGTGTAATATACTGTTATATAATGTATATAACAGTTAAGGAGGAATTATGAATTTAATTATAAGCAATAATAGCAATGTGCCTATTTATGAACAGATTAAAAACGCCATAATAAATCAAATAATATCCGATGAACTGAAAGAAGACGACCCACTTCCATCTATAAGAAATTTGGCTCAAGATATCAAAATAAGCATCATGACGATTAAAAAGGCCTACGATGAATTAGAGGAAGAAGGCTATATCGTCACTAGACAAGGGAAAGGCTCATTCGTCGCCTCAAAAAATACTGAACTCGTCAGAGAAAAAGCTCGCAAAGATATAGAGGAGCACATCCTAGAAATTATAGATATTTCCGCGAAGTTCAACATCGAAAAAGAAGATATATTAGATTCTTTTGAATTCTTATACAGGAGTGATAGAAAATGAATAATATAATAGAAATTAAAAACTTAGTAAAACAATACGAAGATGGATTTAAACTTGGACCTATCGACTTAGAGATTCCAAGAGGTATAATCGTCGGTCTAATAGGGGAGAATGGCGCAGGTAAAACCACTTTGATCAAATCGATCCTCAATATAATTACACCTACCGAAGGGACGATTGAGATGTCGATAGATGATCAAGAATCGCCCCTAGAAGAAGTTGGAATCGTTCTAGATAATGCATTTTTCCCCGAGATTCTAACCCCTAAAGACATCGACGAGAGCATGAAAGATATATTCAAAAACTGGGATTCCGAATTATTTTATAAATATTTGAGAAACTTCAAGATTGAAGGCGGGAAACAGATCCGTACGTTTTCAAAAGGAATGCGAAAAAAACTAGAGATTGCCACATCTCTCGCACATCATCCGAAGTTACTCATTCTCGACGAACCTACGAGTGGCTTAGATCCAGTAGTAAGAGATGAAGTTTTGGATATATTTCTCGAATTTATGCAAGATGAAGAACATACCATCCTACTGTCGACACATATCACTAGCGATCTAGAACACATAGCCGATAGGATAGTCTTTATCAAAGATGGAAAAGTTACCTTAGAAAAAGATAAAGATGAAATTTTAGACAATTATGGTATCCTCAAGTGCGACGAAGAATTTTTCAAAAAAATAGAAAAAGAAGACATTTTATTCTACAAAAAAGAAAAGTACGAGATAAAAGTTTTAGTAGAAAATAAAAATAAAATTTCTAAAAAATACAAAAACAGCATCATAGACAAGATCACTTTAGAGGACTTGATGATACTTACGATTAAAGGAGATGAGATTCGATGAAAGGGCTCATAAAAAAAGATATATTTATGTTGAAGAATAATACGAGATATTTTCTAATCTTTACATTATTTTATTTCCTCGTTTCTCTCAATCAAACTGAACCGGGTTCTAGCACGACATTCATATTACCTTTTCTGACAATAGTCATGATGATATCGACTTTCAGTTATGATGAATTCAACAATTGGTTTTCGTACGCTGCAGCACTTCCAAACGGTCGAAAAAACGTCGTAAAAAGTAAATATGCAATAACTGGTATCACAACTGTTCTATCGACTCTTTTGAGCATTTTTCTAGCGTTTATTATAAGTAATATCAAAGGAAACTTCTCATACAGCGAAATGCTCTCATATCTCATAGGATCGGTCTTTGCCTGTATATTTATGACATCTATCATTTATCCTTTCTTATTTAAATACGGCAGCGAGAAAGGAAGACTAGTTATATTTGCCATTTCTTCTATGACAGTCGGAGCAATCGTTTTACTATCGAAAATTTCAAATATAAAAATTCCTTCCAGAATCGTTTCAATTTTAACTGGCTATGGTTTATTATTGCTGATCATAGCATCGGTTTTAATGATTACAATCTCATATTTTATATCTAAAAAGATATTTACAAAAAAAGAATTTTAACGTTGTAAAATTTGACAAATTCTACATTTTGCCCCAATAATAGACAAAATTGTGGTATACTAATAGTGAATTCAAGAAAAGAGTGATTTCATGTCATTAGTTGTAAATGATCACAATATAATCTTTATGGCATTTTGTAGTTTTTTAGTTTCATTATTTTTAGTTCCGATCTGTAAAAAAGTTGCCATACACGTCAATGCTTTAGATGTTCCTAACGAACGAAAAGTTCACAAAAAACCTATGCCACGTCTTGGAGGGCTTGCGATATATCTCGCGTTTCTCATCTGTTATATGTTCTTTGGCAACATAACTAGTCAGATGTTATCGATCGTGATTGCCAGTTTTGTCATAGTACTGTTTGGGATCGTCGACGACATTAATCCTCTTAAAGCTCGATATAAACTGATCGGGCAACTAATTGCAGCATGCATAATCGTATTTTATGGCGATATCGTATTGAGAGACGCCTACTTGGGCGATTACTATATTAACTTCGGAGCCATCTCGCCATATCTCACCATATTTTTCATCGTAGCTTGTATAAACGCCATAAACTTGATCGATGGATTAGATGGTCTAGCTTCGGGAATATCGACGATCTACTTTGCAACGATCGGCGTAATCGCTGTACTTACGAACCGTTTAGGAGGGCTAGACATCATCTTAAGCATTCTCATGTTTGGCTCAACTTTGGGCTTCTTAGTATATAATTTCCCTCCGGCCAAGACGTTCATGGGTGACACGGGCAGCCAGTTTTTAGGCTTTATCATAGCGATAATATCTCTTTTAGGGTTTAAGAATGTCACTTTCAACAGTTTAGTTGTCCCTATAGCTATTCTTGCTATCCCGATTTTCGATACGTTGTTCGCCATACTTCGCCGTTTCTTCAAGGGAGAATCGATTGGGACACCAGACAAAGAACACTTCCATCACCAACTTCTAAAGATGAAATTCTCTACTCGGACGACAGTGCTGATCATCTATATCATAGACATCGCATTCGCGACGACTTCAGTATTGATAACTTTGGGAGATAACAAAATAGCAACTTATATATATGTCATATTGACGATTTTGCTTCTGTTCATCGTTTTGAAAACAGACATACTGTTCGAACACAGAAAAAGCAAAACCTCCAAAACAAAAAAATCGTAATGCTTATTTTTACGATTTTTAATATGTTTAATTAATCATGTCTATTATCATATAACACTAACGATTGTTATGGTTTATAAACCTTCTAACTGCAGCTTTAATCGGATTTAGACTGAGTTGCTTTCTATCATTTGGCTCAGCCGCAATCGGATGTGAATCGTGTTGTGTTTCATCATGGGCTTCTTCTACAACTGGAAAAGCTGGATAATTACTGCCATACTCTGAAAGAAAATCATTTGCCATCTTTTCTAATTCGTCGGAAGTAAGACTTCTTTTTTGTTGCAAATCACTACTTCTAAAATCAGGTTCTTGTGCAAGTCGAGCTTTAGAAACATAAGAGATAAAATCGCTAACAAACTCACACGATACTATTCCACAATCCTGTGGTAAATTACATTTGAAATCGCCACTTTCTATATCTAGTGAAGCCAATTGGACATTATCATTTGGATTAAACTTTGACTCAATTATAGTATCAAGATATAGACAACCAGCGTACCAAAAATCTGAATTCTTAGGTATTTTACTTACTGCAAATGTACAAAACGTTATCCCGTTAGGGCCTTTCAGCTTAGCTTCCTCACAAGTATAACGTGCATCGTATGCTACGCTTGATCGCATAGCTTCGCTTTTTTCTCTCACATAAGTACAACTTACACCGAGAATTTTACTCGCCAATTTTTCTAAAACAGGACCTAAGGTAAAAACATTATAACTACCAAAGGCTGTGTTGATAGCGTCACGCGTATTGTAAATATCTGTCATTGCAAATGCAAAATCAGAATTAATTTCTCTTTCAGAAGCAATAAGCTCACTTCTTAGTGAATCTCTTTGGGCAATAAGTCCATCCATCTTTTTTTGCAATTCTTTTAAACTGTGAAGTTCATCTTCAATTGCTTTTATAGCACTTCTCATTTCTTCTAATTCGCTCTTTTTTGTTTCTTTTTCATCTCTAGTGCTTTTCAAATACTCTTGAAGACTTCGAAGTCTTTCAATTCCACTCATTTTGGTTTCTCCCTTTTCAAGCGTATATATTACATGACAAGCGAAAAAAAGTCAAGGAAATTTCCCAATGAGCAAGAATAAGTTGATTTAATCATAACAATATGATAGAATAATACCGAAATCAGGTGAATTATATGGAAATAGCATTATTAATATTATCGGTAGTTCTTATCGCTTTAGTTCTACTTCAAAGCAATAAAGCATCAGATGCTGGGCAGATTATCTCTGGTGGAAACACAGAGTTGTTCCAAGCACAAAAGGAAAGAGGAGTGGAGCTTCTCGTTAGCAGATTGACTCTTCTTGTAGGAACAGCCTTTATGGTCGTTGCCTTTCTAATCATGTTCATGGCTTAATTACTTTGAAGGGACTCCTCGCGAGTCTCTTCTTTCTTTTCCACAGTTCTTTACAGACAGAACACTTTAAAATAGACTTTTTTCGTTAAAAAAGTATTTTTTATGCTATAATAAACTAGAAGAAAGCGTGATTTTATGAAAGAAAGAGTAGTGAAGACATTAAAAAGTCAACATAATGCTGTAACGACAGAAGAACTCGTCGAATTGATGGGTATTTTATCTGTCGAAGAAATCGAAGAAGTGCAAAAAATATTGAATGACATGGTTCAAAAATTCGAAATATATTATACGAACAAAGGAAAATATATCTTATTTGAAAATTGCCAAGACATCGAAATAGGAGAAATATCTGTACACCCAAAAGGATTTGGCTTTTTGATTTTACCAGGAGACGATGTCCATATCGAAAGAAGCATGTTGAATGGTGCGATAGACGGAGATAAAGTCATCGTCGAAGTGCTCGAGAGGAAACCTAAACTCGAAGGAAGAGTCATGAAAATCGTCGAGAGAAATCTTAACAACCTCGTAGGAGAGATTCGCTTTATACATGGCAAACCTTTCATGAACCTAGAAGACAAAAGAAAGCTGATTATCGAGCTCGATGCAAAGACGACGCGTGATTGTGTAGATGGAACGATTGCAGTAGCAAGCATCATAAAAGAAATCAAGAAAAACTACTATCTTGCTCGGGTCGATACAGTCGTCGGTCACAAAGATGACGCGGGTGTCGATATTCTGACGATTGCTTACAAACACGAAATCTACCCAGATTTTAGCAAAAAAACGATGAGTGAGATAGAAGACATTCCTATGGAAGTCGACCCAAAAGAGCTCACAGGCCGTCGCGATTTGACGGAGGAACAGATATTCACAATCGATGGAGCCGATACAAAAGACATCGACGACGCGATAAGTCTCAGTAAAAAAGGTGCAAACTTTCTGTTCGGTGTCCATATTGCAGATGTCAGCTATTATGTAAAACCAGGAAGTGCTTTAAACGAAGATGCGATGAACCGCGGGACGAGTTCCTACCTAGCAGATACAGTGATACCGATGATACCGCATAAACTGTCGAACGGAATCTGCTCCTTGAATGAAAACGTGACTAGACTTACCGAATCATGTGTCATGGAGATAACGCCTCAAGGAGAAGTTATCGATTTCGATATCTTTCCAAGTTATATAAAGTCAAAAAAGAAAATGACATATAAAGATGTAAATGACATTTTGATGCGCAATAAAGTAGCAGTAGGCTATGAAGATTTTGCCGATACATTAAAGAGTATGAACGACTTAGCTCACATTTTACGCAACAGTAAAACTAGAAAAGGATATATCGATTTCGAGTTAGGTGAAGTAAAAATATCGTGTGACGAATTCGGCCGTGCGAACGAAATCCACAAAGTTGAACGAGAAGACGCCGAAAAGATGATCGAGCAGTTCATGGTTATAGCCAATGAAACAGTCGCGACTTGTATATATAACATGGACTTGCCTTTCATCTACCGTGTTCACGACTTGCCTAGTGAAGAAAAAATAGGTGACTTCATGAAATTCGTCTCGATCTTAGGCTACCAAGTAAATGCAAAATTGAAAGACATCTCTCCTAAGACGATGCAAAGTATCCTCGAACAATTGAAAGATAAGAAAGAGTATGAGACGCTTTCTGCAAATTTACTACGGAGTATGAAGAAAGCTAAATATCAAAGAGAAAACATCGGTCACTTCGGCCTCGCAAGTAAATGTTATACTCATTTTACGAGTCCGATTCGACGTTATCCCGACCTTTTAGTTCATCGCTTACTGCGAAAATATCTGTTCGACCATGAAATAGACGCAAAAGTTGAAGAACTTTGTCCAAAAATAGACGATATAGCAGCACTTGCAAGTGAAAGAGAACAAGCTGCAGTCGAAGCAGAAAGGGAAGTAGACGATATGAAGATGGCTGAATACATGGAAGGCCATATAGGTGAAGAATTCGATGGAAAGATATCGGGTCTCACTAACTTCGGAATGTTCGTAGAACTCGAAAATATGATAGAGGGCTTAGTACACATAAGTGAAATAGGAAATGAATTCTTCACCTATAACAGTGATATCATGGCAATGGTAGGAGATTCATCGAAAAAAATGTACAGACTAGGCGATGAAGTTAGAGTAAAAGTTACCCGAGCAAATAAACAAGATAAACAGATCGACTTCCAAATAGTCAGGGGTGAAAAAGAAAATGGAGATACAAAACAGAAAAGCGAGATTTAATTATTTTATCGAGAAAACCTACGAAGCTGGTATTTCTCTAACAGGCACAGAGATCAAATCTATTAGGAAAGGAAGCGCCAATTTTAACGATGCTTATATAATCATCAAAAAGGGCGAAGCCTTCATTATAAATATGTACATCGCCAAATACGACGAAGGAAATAGGTTCAATCACGATGAAAGAAGAAATCGCAAATTGTTACTACATAAAAGCGAGATAAAAAGACTTTTGACTGAGACGAACAATACAGGCTATACTATAGTACCTACTAAACTATATTTCAAAGGAAACTATGCTAAAATTCAAATCGGTTTAGCCAAAGGTAAAAAGCTCTATGACAAAAGAGAGACTATCAAAAAACGCGATTTAGAAAGAGCAAATAAGTATTAAAACGTCTATTTGACGTTTTAAAAATATCTTCAATTCATCTATTTTCAAATCGCTATAAAATTGAAAAACGCATGTTTGAGATCTGATGATAGAAAAAAATAGGAGAACGATATGAAATCATATGAGAGAGATATAAGAGAGCACATTTTCATGATCGGCGAATCCTTTGTAATCGAAAATGGACACTTGGTTGGAATAAAACCTAAGTATAATTTTGAATATAGAGAAGACTGGCTAAATTATGCAAATGCAACTCTTGAAAACCGACAAGTATTTTCCGCTACAGACTATGATGAAACCGTCATGCTCTATCAAAATGCTGTAGAAAAAGCGAGTGACCTCATCTCTTCATGCGCGCATGACGATTTAGAAAAAGTAATCTGTACTATGGAATACATGCGACTGATGGTCACATACGAATTCGTATGTGAAGTTGGTGAGGAAAACCGGGATGAACTTCCAAACCATGCCCATACTTTCTCAGGTTCCGGATTGAATGCTGCCATAATGGGCAGAGGAATCTGTCAATCACAGGCAGCATTCTGTAGAGATGTTTTAAATAATCTCGGAATCGATGCTAGAAAGTTAGGCTTGACCACGATAGACCACGCAGACGTACTAGTAGAAGAACAAGGAGTCTTAGATCCGACAAACTACGTTGGAACGATAGATTCGCTAGCAGGCGGGCATCTCTTCAAAAAAGCACGATTAGAAAATTACAGCGATTTCTCTTGGATAGACCAAACTGTCTTCAACAACGCAACTAATCGAATGCAACAAGCTTTAATTAGATACTTGGAAGTCGACACGATAAGCGAGCAACTTGGCCTCTCAACTCTAAACATCACCGAAAAACAATTCGTCATATGGTGTTTTTTGGCAAAACACATCGCGCTTTATGACAAACCTGAAAATTCGTATACGATAGGATTGAGGAATCACGAAATCGAAATTACAAACTTGCTAGAGCTCTTCTATAAAGCAAACTATATTCCGATCAATAGAAGTAAACACACGAACGGTCGTTTTCGACACGAAACATACGATATCTTTGAGACTACATTAGAGGGAAATACTATGATGATCGTTCCTAGAATTTCCATCAAAGAGGGAGAGGATATGCATGGACAAATTACCCCGATTGCTTATTATCCAAATTTTAAAAGCTACAAAATCTATAAAGATGAAGTGTTAAAAGCTAAAGCATATTATAGAGCTAAAGAAAAGTATTTAACTCCATTTAAAGATGTAAAGAAACCAAATTTGAGTTTAGGTAAAAAAATAACTTGACAGAAAAAATCAGAGAATGTGGAA
>CASRZA010000019.1 GCA_949439935.1 uncultured Bacilli bacterium | reverse complement strand
AGGATTGATCACAGCAGATGAGATAGTGGCAGCAGGAAGTGGAAAATACGGAACGGTAAGCCAAAGTTATTACTTAGCCAAAGGAAGTTGGTACTGGTCGTTCTCGCCTAGCACTTTCGGCGGTGGCTATGCTGGTGTGTTCTTTGAGTATGGCCATCTGAGCAACTACTACGTCCCTAGCAGCGGTGCGGTCGCTCCAGTAATTAATATTAAGCCTGAATACTTAAATCAACTCGAAGGTGACGGAACTTTACAAAATCCATACTTTTTGAACGAATAAGTTTGAAAAATATCAAAAAATAATATATAATTCTAATTAAGAGAACGCGAGTTATCAAGGTCGTGTTTCTCCTATATGTGGGTGCACGACAAAGATACCTAAGGTATTAAGTCGTGCTGTTTTTTGTTCATATAGAACAAAGAGCTATTATTATAGCAAGTGCTAAGAGCACTCTAAGTAATCCATCAAAATCTATTTCAATTTTCATAGATACCATCTCCAATCCTAGAAATCGACAGTTGTAAAACAAGAGTTGAACCTAGCCCCCTTAAGTAGTGTTGGAGATACAGCAACGCTTAACACTCGCGTTCTAGTTCTCTATTAAAACATAATTCTAAAACCTTGTCAAACGTCCTATCTAAAAGGAAAAAGTGGCATTTTTTGTATATTCAAAATCGATGCTTTTGGATATGTAAACTGTAGAAAAAAGTTTGACAAAGTGAACATGTCATGATTAAAATTTAAGAGTAGAGAAGGTCCGGATAAAACACAAGGTAAGATCATAACATATATTATTAAAGAAACGCCGAATTCTTCTAATCTTAGAGTCAGGTTGAATAAAATCAAACTTATCGTCTGTACAGTTAAGAGAGATATCGTTAGTAACACAGGAAGAGGCTAGAATCATAGAAGTAAGAATCTCAGGCCTGATGTTAGAAAGAATTTAGGAAGAAAAGAACATAAAGAAGACAAAAAGCCCTTGCAGAAAAATCAAAAGTATTATAAAATTTAGACATACAACACAACCTTTATTTTTTTTACAATTACATTATAAAAGAAGTGTTGTATAAAAAAGCAAACGAATGGCCATCCAAAGTGGTCATTTTTTAAAGTTTCAAAAAACTGTACGGTTCTAAGGGTTTTATTTACTAATACAAAGTAAAATGGCGAATGATAATGTTCGCTTTTTTGTATAATTAAGTGAGATGAAAACGATAAGGTTTAAAAATGTGGAAATAAAAAAAAGAAATTGGCTCATTATGGCGGTCGTACTAAGTGGTGCTTTTTCGTTAATAATAGGTAATATGTTCGGATCGTCGATTTCTAATAGAATGCAGTCTTATTTGGTTCAAAGAGTAAAAAAGGAGAATATCATCTTCTTAAAGGATGCTTTCTCTTATCTTTTGAAAGATGAGGTGGATTTAGAAAGGCTTTTAAACATAGTAAAAAATTCAAAAGATGAAATAGTACAGATAAATTTTGATATTAAGGAGAGTACGTCGATTTTATCTAATATTACTGGTTATATAAACGATAAGTTAAAAGGTCAAAATTATGCAGGATATCGCCTTGATGTTCCTTTGGGCATGGTTAGCAACAATCCTATGGTCATGAATTTGGGACCGAAATTGCCTATAAAAGTTGAACTTGGAAAAGTGGCTTTAGGAAACGTTAGAACTAAAGTTAGAGAGTTCGGTATAAACAGCGCATTGATCGAAGTATATTTAGAGGTGTGTATCAATACGACTATAATCTATCCGTTTGAAGTTTTAGAGGAACCTGCTACATATGAGGCTTTAGTTTCTTCTACTGTAATACAAGGAGTGGTACCGAGTTTCTATAATGGGGTCATAAATTCAAAAAGCGACACAATAAACCTTCCCATAACTCAATAAATATGGTATAATGTTGGAAGATAGGAGACTGTCGCTATGGATAAATCAGTATTTATAAACGGTTTTATTTCGATGGGTATGGCTTCATTTTTTGGCAATACTAAAGCTGATATTTTCGAACGCCATATCGTAGAATGTTTGTGCGATATATACGGTTTAGACAGAGTAAAGGCTGTCTATAATGCAAAAGATGAAGCTGGATTTGTAAATCTTCTTCATACTTTCGGTATGTCTAAGACACTATACGACGATCTCCTTAGAGATATGAATAAGTATGAGAATTTCAAGAGTGAGAATAGTCGCGATCCGTCCGTCAAGTCCGATATCGCTAGTAAAATAGAAGTTACTGTAATCAAGATGTTTCTCTATAAATGTTTGTTAGTAGAGCCTTCTTTGGAAGAGATTAGCCACTTTGAGAATGATCTTCTAAATAATTTTGAAGTAATAAAATTGCACTTCAATACTTCTTTAAGTCCTAGTAGAACTAGAGAGATTTGGGAAAAGAAAAAGAGAATGTTACAAGATAACGTCGAATTGGTAGAAATTAAACCGAAATACTTGGACGAATTTACTTATGCTAAGTTTGGGACGAGCCTCAAAGATGTTAAGAAGATGGATTATAGAATGGTCGAAGAGTTGAACAATTACATCAATTCTAAATTAGAGATTACGGTTTCAGAAGAAAAGCCTAAAAGGAGTTTAAGCGATCTTAAACTTACTAGAAATACGGTTTTATCGAGTGGGAATGGATTTGTAGATGCTTTGCTGATCGCGGGTGTCATAGCAACAGAGATTTCTATTGGACTTATTTATCTATTTTTACACATGTAGGTGGATGCGATGATTAGGATAAACGATAAAGAATATGAAATCATAGAAAACGTCAAAGAAGGCTTCGACTTAGAAGTCGTAAAAGAAAAGCTTACAGATTATTTCGAGGAATATGATTATGTCGTAGGAGATTGGGCTTATGGCAAACTGAGACTTAAAGGCTTTAATGACAGAAAAAATAAAAACTTTAACGCTATAAACGACGTAGCTTTGATGAAGTCTTATATTGAAGAATATTGTGCATATGGTTGCAAATATTTTATTCTCAAAAGACAAAAGGTTGAATAAGAGTAAAAATTGTGATAATATTTTGCTTAGAATAAATGAGGGATTGAAATGAATGAGAAAATTAATTTAATAA
Organism: uncultured Bacilli bacterium; assembly: GCA_949439935.1. Classification (GTDB taxonomy): domain Bacteria; phylum Bacillota_I; class Bacilli_A; order RF39; family UBA660; genus RUG11867. The sequence goes on along the minus strand of CASRZA010000019.1, from coordinate 18,811 downwards.
AAGCAGATGGGACAACTATACAGGCAGATTTGATTTGCTTTTTAGAAGTGCTTGCAACTGGAAGAAGATTCGTCTTCTATACGTTGAATGAAGTGATGGGTGCAGATGCAAACGCTACTGTTAAAATATATGTGTCTAAGGTGAAACAGGATAATCCTGCTCTAGATGCTCCTATGACCGGTGATGAGTGGCAATTGTTTACAAAAACTGTGATGAAGTCTACTATTCAAGGAGTTCCTTGTAATGAGGTTAAATATATCTCTATGTCTGAGTTAGTTAATCCTGTAAGTATAACTGAAAAAGCTATTGCTATGCCTGTATTTCATGACTATATAAATAAACAAAGAGGATTGTATGCAGAAGCCGTTGCAACGGGTAATAGCGTTACACAAGAGCCAACTGCACCAGTGGCAGAACCTCAAGTGACCGCTACTCCAGAGACTCCTGTAGAAGCTCCTCAAGCACCTGATACTATGACTGCTCAAACGACTGTCGATCCGACTACAGCACCTATAGCAGCAGCCGATTCTAGTTCGTTAAATAATACTAACTTTGAAGTGGTGTCTCAAGCTGCTAACATATTCGATAATCCTGTAACTGCTCCGGCACCACTCGCAGTGGAACCATCTTCAGAGGCTACGACTTCAGCAACTCTAGAGCCACAAGATACTGTGCCTGTTCAAGAAGTCCAAGCGGAAGATAGCAGTGAAGATAGTAACGGTTCGAGTGCCGTCTTAGAACCGATCGATTTAGCAATGATCGAAATGAAATATAAAGAGATGATCGACAATATTAATAAGCTTAAAGAACAAGAGTTAGAAGCAGCTAAGAGATATAATGCTACGATAGAACTAAGTGCGATGCATAAGGAACAACATGCGAACTATATTCAGAACGAACAAGTGAAGGAGATGCCAGAGCAACCTGTTGAGCCTACTCCAGTTGTTTCTCAGAAGCCCGTTGCTGCAACAGTAGATCCTACACCTCAGGCTAATCCGAATCCGTTTGATGCTTCGGCGATCAATCCAACAGCAGTGAATCCAGTTGAACCTACTCCTGTTACGCCTGTAGTTCCTGAACCAGCACCAGTTACTACTGCTAATTTAGAAACAAACTGGTTCGATATGCCAAACAATCAATAAAGAAAGCGTCTGTTGAGAGACGTTTTTAAATTTGTTATCAAAAACTTGATTTTTTTTATGTTATGTCGTATTATATTTGCAATTATTTGATAAAAATTACAAAAAAAATGTATTTTTTTCAATTTTAATGATAAAATTGTAATATAAAGAATAGGAGACATAAAAATGAAATTACTTAAAATAGTTGCGAATGGGTTTAAATTGTGTAACGATGATTTTACAATCGACTTTATTCCTACTGCAAATAAGACTGAGGACGATAAAGAATTTGAGCTTCACGAAATAGATGATGGTTTATTTGTTTTTGCTACGCTTGGTATAATCGGTAAAAATGCTTCTGGAAAAACTATGACAATGCAATTATTATCGTTGGTTTATGATATCCTCTCTTGTTATAAAGTTTCAAAAGATATTTTTAAATATTCTGATGATGTAAATGTTAATTTGGATATTTTATTTTATCATGACGGGTATTTGTATAGGTATGTAACGGATTTAGTTGAGGATGAGGTGGCTATAAGTGATCGTATATTGTTTAAAAATCAAAAATTATATCGTAGAAAGTATAGAAAAACTTATGCAAAAAAAATATTCGAATATGAAAATTATGAAGAAATGCCATGGGCTGATACTTTACCATTACCTGATGATATTTCAATATTGTATTTTTTAACGAGATCATATAATTCTCCTGCTGTTTATTTTTCTAGTGATGATGATATGAATAAGGATTATAGGAGTATATTTAAAATTTATAAAACTGTGGATACTAAAAATAATCTAAAAATATTGGAGTCGATTTTAAAAATTTTTGATGAACATATAGTGAGTATTGATATAATCGATGAAAAAAGATTTAAATTGATTTATTGTAATAACACCTCAAAGGAAGTGTCTGATGAAGAACTATATAATATCTTATCAAGTGGAACTACAAAAGGTTTTAGTCTATTTTCTTATGTGCTTGTTTCTTTATTGTTAGGTTCTGATATCTTAATTGACGAAATAGAGAATCATTTTCATAAATCTTTAGTAGAATATTTGATAATGCTTTATAAGGACAAGTCCGTCAACAAAAATAATGCAACTATTATATTTACTACTCATTACTGTGAGTTGTTGGATATTTTTAATAGAACAGATAATATTTATATAAGTAAATTTGATAAAAAAGTAAGATTAGAAAATATGTATATGAATTATAAATTTAGACCGGAATTATCAAAAAGTAAGAGATTTTATGATAATACATTTGATACGAACGTAAATTATGAATCTTTGATGCAATTTAAAAGAGGTATTATGGAATGGCAAAAGCGCTAAGAGAACATGAAGAGACGAAATACTTGATATTATGCGAAGGCACTGATGAAAAAGCGATTATAGACATTTTATTAGATAAAAAGAAATTAATATTTGACAGATCTGATCTAGTTGGAAGTGTCGTATATCATGCTAGACAGATTAAGAATCCAGTTATAATAAAAGAGTTAGAGAGGTTTAATAAGCCAGTTACAACATTTCGAGTAGGAGATAAGCAAAGTGATAAGATAGAAATACCTTCGCATTTGAAAAAAATACTGGCACAAAATAGAATCTTTAAATATTGTACTAAACCCGAGTTAGAGATTCTTTTAATTATAAATGAAAATTTGGTAGATAAATTTAAAAAAAGTAAACAAAGTGCTGATAATTTTGCTAAATCGAACATAAAATTCAAGGGAACTTCTTATAGTAAATCCACCAAGTTTTATAACGAATATTATGGCGGCAATAGAATTAATAATCTTGTATCAAATTTAATTGAGTATAAGCGTACACATAAAAAGCATAAGAAGGATGAGAAGTATTTGGCTGATTTGCTTAAATGAATAAGATTTTAATGGGATAGTTAAAGTCTTTTTTTCATAATATTAAACGTGATATTATGAAAAATACTATTATGTTTAATTATAATCTAACTCCTCAAGAGCTATTAGTCGAAGGCGACGATTATAGTTTTTATTTAGATTACGAAAAGTTTTATGTGAAGCGAGTCAAGAGGCCAAAGGAAGATTTAGAAGAGATCAAAAAAATAGTGAGCAAATATCCGAAGGATTTTCATAAGATAGTCGTTAATCGATTCTCTAGTATATATACATCTTTTGAGGGAAACGAATACGTGTTGTTAAAATTGTCGACACCTGAGCATAATGAAGTCGATTTGAATGATATTATCGTAGCCCAAAAAGAGTATGTCGATAAGAATTCTTCGATTAATAGAACAAAATGGGGAAAACTCTGGGAGGAAAAAATCGATTATCTCGAATATCAAGTCAGCGAACTAGCAACTCCACATAAGATCATCTCGGGTAGCTTTAGCTATTATGTCGGTTTAGCAGAAAACGCAATAGAATACTTTAATCTCTTGAATCCTAACGATGCTAAAACGTTTGTTTCTAGAAGACGGATGAGGACACCCGAGTATGCTTTAGATTATTATGATCCTTTGGATTTGGTGGTAGACTATAGAGTTAGAGATATAGCAGGGTATTTAAAACTAGAATTTTTTAATAGGGATGACGTTTTGAGTGATGTCGATGCATTTTTGAATAAAGATATACTGACTCCACTCGAATATAATTTGTTGTTCTGTCGACTGCTATATCCTTCGTATTATTTTGATACTATGCAGAGAGTCTTGGAAGGCAATTTGAATGAAGATGAGTTATTAAAGTATATAGAGCGAGTCGACGATTATGAAAAATTTTTGAACGAGATATTTCTTCGATTTTCTAAAAAGTGTTCGATGATCAAGATAGATTGGTTAATAAAAACGTCATAAAAGTAGACAGTGAAAAAAAACACCAGTCTATTTTGGCTTGACTAGTTCATAATGGAGTATTTATGATGTTTTCTACCTCTGGTACTTTATCTTTTATCGCTTCTAAGAGACCTGTTTCTAAAGTTTCGTCTTGAGCGATACACATGGCACAAGCTCCGAGCATTTTGACATAGACGGTTTTTGATTCTGTATCATATTTTATGAACTCTACGTCGCCACCTTCCATGTTTAAAAAAGGTCTCAGCTCTTCGATAGTCTCTTTTATCAAACGTACATCAGTATTTTTATCTTTTTCCATAATATTTCCTCTTTTACTTTAAAATTCTCACTTAGTATAATAAATTGTTGTAAGATTGTCAATAACCAAAAAAGGTCGAGAATTCGGAAGAGAATTGTGTTATAATTTTGTTGTGGAGGAAACTTTATGAAACTGAGCGCTTATAAGAAATACTTTATTATAATTACATATACGATGATTTTGGCATTTATATTATTTCATATTAGGAGTATAGTCGATTTTTTGGGAAACATATTTGAAATCTTGACACCTGTGTGGATCGGTGTGGCTTTGGCTTTTACTCTCAATGTGCCGATGTCGATAATAGAAAAGGAAGTCTTCGGCAGATCTAGTAAAGGCATTCGCGTATTTTCTTTGCTTTCGGCAATTACTTTGGTGTTGTTTATCTTCATCATATTGTTCGTATGGGTAATACCTGATTTTATCGACAGTGCGACGTATTTGGTCGGGCAGATACCTTCTTTGATGACTAATCTGAACGACTTTTTGATGAATGCATTTAGAAATACAGAATTATCTTCGTATATTAAAAATTTTTCGGGGACATCTGACGTCGCAAACTTGGTATCGACGATATTCAGTTCGCTCGTGACAAACTTTTCTAGTTTTCTATCGAATTTTGTCACATTTGTCGTAGATGCTGTGACAGGAATAATAATCGCCGTATATTTCTTATTCGAGAAAGAGAAGATACTAGGGGTATTGAACAGTTTAGTAGATAGGATTTTTGACGATGAGTTGAGAGATAAAGTCCATAGTATACTTTCCCTTTCTAATAAATCTTTTCACGATTTTATTACGTATCAATGTTTAGAGTGTTTAATTTTGGGAGTTTTGATGTTCGTAACCTTTGTAGTGTTTAGATTTCCTTATGCTCTTACGATCGCGTTTTTGACGGCTGTTACGGCGATCGTGCCGATATTTGGGGCGACTATCGCATGTATAATAGGTGCAATTTTGATAGGTACTACGAGCATTCAACAAGCAATTTTGTTCGTGATCGTATTCCAGGTGATACAACAAATAGAGGGCAATTTTATATATCCTAAAGTGGTTGGTGGCCACGTCGGTCTTCCACCAGTTGTGACGATTATTGCAATTCTGGTCGGTGGAAAATTAGCAGGTTTCATGGGAATGTTATTGTGCATACCTATAACGGCAATAGGATACTCACTCTTTATCTCTAAGTATGGCAGTGATTTAGAGAAAGAACCTGAGGAAAAAGGTATGAAAAGGAAAAAGAACTATGTGGTAAAAAGTTAAAATATTATCTAAAAAGTTTAGTATATTTTAAGTAACTTCTTGTTAGTTTTTAAATGCTGTTATAGTCTTTATTTATAAGTGTTAACGACATTTTCATTTTTGAACAACATTCTCATATATTATTATAATTTTTTATATTTTTGCTTTCAAAAGTAGTAAATTAGTAGTAAAATTTTAGAAAATTTTTAAAACATTAATTTTTTAATATTTAAAAAATACTATGCAAGGCCATCGTATCGAAGTATGAGCGAGACTAGTGGCATAGCCACTGAAGTCTTCACCATAATAAGGTATAGTATTACCCTTATTATGTAGCATGAAGCATGTAGCAATGAAATATTTTCTTTTAATAATTTAAATAAAATTTAACAATTGCTTCTCTAAAAAGAAATAAAATAAAAACAAAAAATAACAATATCATAAATGATTTTGGACTATAATTATCTTCGTGAGTTTTGCCCCTAATTATAATAAAACCAATTTCATCCAAAAATATACCTGTACTTATTGATAGTAAATATATATTTGTGTAAAAACTTGATATACAAAAAAGTACAATCGTAAAAAATAATCCAAACATCCAATGATGTGTTCTAAAATTTTTTATGGTTGGACTAGGTTTATTAAATATATATACTACTATTCTAGTAATTAAGATAGTTATGTAAGTAAACAAAAAATATTTATCATCTAAAGACATATTAATCACCAAGGCAATTATAACATTATTTTTCATTAAAAAGTAGTAAATTAGTAGTAAAATGAGGTTACATTCTTAACCTATATGACTTAAATTAAAGACTTTTAAATAAAAACTAAACTTTTAGTATAAAAGTTCCTCATTATTGTCGGGAACGTCATTTTACTTTTTGGTGGCTTTTTAATGTTTGCAAATTCGATTGTTGAACCATTATTAGGAAGTGTACTTTGTTTACTTTTTGGGAGGGTCGTCTTCTCTTGAAGAGTTGTTTAGTTCTTTCGGCATTTTTGAGTTGGCGATGCTTATTATAGGATTATTTTTGATGGGTATATGAGATGATAATATTAAGAAAAATGTAATTAGATAAAGAAATTGTGGTGAGAGATCGACATTTTTATGAAAAGCGGAATGGTTAGAGTTATAAGGGGTAGATTGGGCTTGAGCCAAAGCGTGATGGCCGAAATATTGGATGTAGATGTAAAAGAATTAAAACTGATAGAGAGTGACAGCATCGAAATGAGTGCGAGAGTCATTGAAAGATTGAGAGAAGTGTTCGATATAAATGGACTTGTCAATACAGACAGCGCGCTAGAAGAAGGTCTTTTAGTGATGACGATGGAGATAAGTACTAAAGAATACGACAACATTTTTAAGGCTTATGTGGAAACGTTGAAGAGATTTTTTCCTAATCCGTGGCAGGTATACGTTCTGTCGAAAGTCAAAGTGAAAAAAGGTATAGGTGGATTTTTCGATTTATTTTTCAACAACAATAGAGTATCTGTTGCTAGCGAGATGAAATATTTTTCTCCTTCGTATCTAGTGATAAGTGACGATGTGAACTTGATCGTCAATTTTGAAAAGACAAGCTTAAAAATCTTTGAGTTAGGAGAACTAGATAGCTATGAGCGATTCGAATTTAATGGCTATAGATATGCAAGAGCGAATAAAATTACAATAAAAAAAGACTGAAACTGTCAATTTCAGTTCGTTACATCTTCTTTTCAGGACGTTCAGGTTCGCCGATGTCGACGTCTAAATTTAGTTCTGTTAAAGCCCGAGTGTATAAGTAGTAGAAAGTGTCGAAGTCGGCGTTAACGCTGCCGTACTGATTAACTATTTGTAGAAATGATGCTTGCATAGCTTTTTTTATTTGCATTTTTGTTTCAGTTGGCAGTTTAATAAAATCTTCTCGAGTCATAATGTTATCTCTATATGCTTCTTGAAAGATGATATCGAGTTTATCGTTTATTTTGGTGTCTTTTGGTTCGTGGGGTGTTATTTGAGTTTCTTCAAAGGTCGTATTTTTTAAAGAAGTTGTTTCGGAGGTCTTCAGAGTTCCGTTTTCGATGGTGTAAGTGCCTGGCTGTAATTGTTCACAGTCGATTGTAATTCGCTCTTGGACGCCGCATATCCTTATTATATTTTGTTTTATATCTATCGTGGGCTGTTCTCCACGCTTAATTTTAAATTGGAACGTTTTGTTTCCGCGCGTAATTCTTATTTTTAAGTATGTGTTTTTTTCTTCTTCGAAATTTTTTCCATCGTACACGCTATTTCCACGAAGATTTGTTAGACTTCTCGATTCCATAGGTAAATTAATCGTCCCATTGTATGTACTAGGCAGTATTAAAGTATGTAGATTGTTAGTCCCGCGAAAGGCGTCTAATAATGAAGTTTCAACCCCTTCCTCCAAAGTAACCTTTTCTAAGTTTTTGCATTGATTGAATGCTCCTTTGGGAATCGTCTTAACCGTGCCAGGAATACTGATCGAAATTAAATTGGTATCGTGTGCTGCAAAAGAATTTTCTATTTCGATGACTCCAGTTGGCAATGTTAGATCGCAATCTAAAGGGTAGTTGTTTCGACCGATCTTTTTTATCGTCGAAGGCAGTTTTATATCTATGGCTTTTTCTTGTTGTCCGAACGTACATTTTATTTCTTCGACGCCTTCTTCTAAACAGATGTGCGTCAAACCTTTAAAATTTAATAATTCTACATTAAATCTTTTAAAGGAGCCAGGCACGATGAGTATTTCTGGATTTAAAGTACGCAGTTCTATTATTGCTTCTTCAGTTATACCAGTTATGCCTTCAGGGAATCTAATTGTGGTATTTTCTATGCTTTTGGGAACATGATATATTTTATTCGAAACTATTCCGATTATAAAACCTTCGCTTTCATATGTTTCTTCTCGTTTTTGAATTTTAAACCTATTAAAGAACTCCACGTATATCACCTACGTTTATAATTTTATCACATTTTATGAAAAATTAATCGTCAATTTTGAAAATTCTATTATTTGGTGTATTTTATTGCAAGAAATGTGGTTATTTGGTAAAATTAACCTAGAGAATGGTGGCGCATCGTCATGAGGAATTACTTTTTGAGATTGTATACTAGAAGTAGCAACGATTATTATATTAAACTTAGCAAGTATTTGGATAATGCCGATAAGAAGTTCATCGTGACGGCTAATCCTGAAGCTTTTCAACTGGCAAAGATAGACGATGAATTAGATGCGATATTGTCGAATGAGGAAAATGACGTTTTGCCAGACGGAATTGCCATCGTCAAGGCTGCTAAAAGATATGGGATTAAAGTAGAAGAAAGGATAACAGGCATCGATACGACAATTAAGTTGTTGGAGCTTATGAATAATAAGAAAAAGACTTTGTTCTTATTCGGTTCAAAAAAAGAAGCATTAGATAGTCTGTTAGAAGTTATTAAGAGGGATTATCCATGTATAAAAGTGTTGGGAGCTATCGACGGATATGTCGAAGATAAGGATGAAGCTTTTGAAAGTATCTTAAAAACTAATCCGGATGTTTGCCTCGTTGCAATGGGTATACCACTTCAAGAAAAGCTCATCGCAAGACATATAGACAATGCGCAAAAGGGAATCTTCATAGGCGTAGGTGGAACATTCGATGTACTATCCGGTATGAAAAAGCGAGCACCAAAGATCTTTATAAAGCTGAACTTGGAGTGGCTCTATAGAATCGCGAAAGAACCGTCTAGATTGAAAAGATTTTATAACAACAACATTAAATTTATGTTAGATGTCTATCGGGAAAAAAAATAGTCTTTATTTGTAATATAAGGGCTTTTTTTCTAATTTATTGCATAAATGTGGAGAAAATTTAGCATCTGTGTTAGAATGGTTATGGTGAATTTAATTTATGAAAAAAATTCTAACACTTATTATCGATGGATTGGGGATAAGCGAGAAGGAAGAAGGGAATGCTTTAAAAAGGGCTAATATACCTAATTACAAAGAATTGTCTCAGAAGTATCCGTCAGTCGAACTAGAAGCATCCGGTGGAGCAGTAGGTCTTAGAGAAGAACAGCCTGGGAATGAGGAAGTCGGTTATAAGACTATCGGTGCAGGACGCATTTTGAAACAAAGGAGTTCCTTTATGAACGAATTTGTCGATGTCGATTCTCTCGCGACTAACCAAGCTCTTAAAAATGCGATCGACTACGCTAAGAAGCACAGGAGTACTATTCATGTAGTCGGTCTCATGAGCGACGGTGGAATAAGTTCTAACATCAAAGATACTATAAAGATAATAGAATTTTTGAAAGAACAGAAAGTAAAATTGGCAATAGACTATATCGCAGATGGGAAAGATGTCGAAGCCAAAAGCGCTTTAAAGTATGTAGAGCTATTAGAAGCTACTGGAGTGCCGATCGTCTCTATATGTGGACGTTACTATGCGATGGATATGGAAAACAAATGGGACAGAATTAAGGTTTATTACGATTTAGTGCGCAACGGAACGGGTTTAAAGATCAAAGAGATCCCTTTAGCGTTAAAGAATTGTTACATCAGAAATATAACAGATGAGTTTTTACCTCCGATGATAGTAGAATCAGATAAGAACCTTAAAAAGAATGACGTTTTGATTTGGACGAATTACGAGGAAGAAAGTGCAAGAGAATTTTTGACGGCTCTATCTAATCCAGATGAGATAAGAGATTTTGAAGCCGTATTCGTAGACGGTTTAAAAATCTTAACTATGTATCCAGTCGACGATAAAGTTGAATCGACAGTCCTCATAAATGAAGAAGATGATGCCTCTATAAATTTGAGTAAGTATTTGGGTAAGTTGGGAGTCACTCAGGCTAGAGTTGCACTTCCCGATGATTACGAACATGTGGTTTTTAACTTTAATGGCGAATCGAACGATAAGATCAAGAAGTGTAATTTGTATCAAGTCGAAATACCTAAGATAACTACTAAGCGCAAGAGGGAATTATATGCAGCAGCTTTTACTAAACAGGTCATAAAGTGTATGGAGAAGGACACGGAACTGATAGTCGCCGGGTTAGGTCTAATCGACAATGCAGGTCATACTGGTGACATGGAAGATACTGTGAAAATGCTCGAGTTCATAGATGAATGTATCGGAAAAATAATGGAGAGTGCATCTTTAAATTTTTATACTGTTATCATAACTAGTACACATGGAAACGTAGAAGAGATGCTCGATAGTGAAGGCAAGCCTACGACGATGCATACGACTAACAAAGTTCCATTTATAATGACGGATCCTAAGGTCAAACTTAAAGGTGGGTCTCTTTCTGATATAGCACCGACGATATTATCTTATATGGATATTAGCGTTCCTGAGTCTATGAAAGATAGTAAAATTTTGATAGAAGATTAAAAGATTGCGAGGATTTTGAGAGATGGAAATAAAGATAGATGAAAGTCTCAGTGTCGAAGAATATAATACTCTTAGAAAATCGGTTAAGTGGGATGAAAAAGATATCGCTTTGGCGAGGAAAGCATTAAGTGAGAGTATAATAGTAAGGAAAGCCTCGATTGGCGGAGAAGTCGTCGGCATGGCTCGCGTCTTAGGCGACGGTGTCTTCTACTATTTTATAGTAGATGTAATCGTAAAAGAGAGCTATCAAAAACAGGGCATAGGTAAAAAGATAATAGATTCCATTTTGGATGAGGTTGAAAACAGAACACAAGAAGGTCAATCTTGCAGTATAACTTTACTTTCTATGGAAGGAAAAGAACCTTTTTATGAAAAATGTGGTTTTACGAAAGTCCCTACAGGTTATACTGGATATAGAATGATAAAAAGAATACATAAATAGAGAGAAGTGAAAAATATGACAAATAAAGATTTAGCGGATTTGATATTTCCGAATATTACAAAGACGATAGAAGATTACGAAAAGATGTATCCTGAAAGAGATTTACCAGAGGGTGCTAAAGTAGTGAGATTCGCTCCAAGTCCAACAGGGTTTATGCACATCGGAAATATGATGAGTGCCGTAATAAATTATGTTTTGGCTAAGAAAAGTGGTGGTGTATTTTTTGTTCGAAACGAAGATACAGATCAAGCTAGAACAGTAGAAGGGGCAGTCGACTTTATTCATAAGACTTTGAAACATTATGGGATATATCCTGATGAATACGAGTACGAAGGTAAAATAGTAGGAAATTACGGTCCTTATATTCAAAGTGAGAGAATGGAGATATATCATACTTTCGTAAAACATCTTTTAGAGATCGGTAAGGCCTATCCTTGTTTTATGAGCAAAGAGGAAGTAGATGAGATAAGAGAAAATCAGCTCACTGCTAAAAAAAGAATCGGTATCTATGGTAGATTCGCGCGTTTTAGAAATCTTCCGATCGAAGAAGCGATGGAAAGAATTAAAAATGGCGAAAAGTATGTAATAAGATTTAAATCTGATGGAGATTTTGATAAAAAATTCGTTTTCGAAGAACAGAATAAAGGAAAAATGGAATTTCCTCTTAATGATTTGGATTTTCCTATTATGAAAAGCGAAGACTTATTGCCGACATATCATTTCGCGCATCTAGTGGACGATCATCTCATGAGGACAACTCATGTCGTAAGAGGCGAAGAGTGGATTTCGAGTGTGCCGATCCACTATGAGTTGTTTCAAACGTTCGGTTTTAAAATGCCTAAATATATTCACAATTCTCTAATCTTGAAAAAAGATGGAGACACGATCCGTAAGATAAGTAAAAGAAAAGATCCAGAGGCTTTGATGTTTTACTATACTGAAAAAGGATATCCTGCTTCAGCTGTAATCGAATCTGTGATGACGATCGCGAACTCTAATTATGAAGAGTGGAGAACAGGACACCCGGATGCACCTTTTTACGAGTTCGATTTTAGTCCTAAGAAGATGAGTTCTTCAGGAGCACTTTTCGATTTAGATAAGCTCGACAACATATCAAAAAATATAATAAGCAAGATGAGCAAAGACGAATTGTTCGTAGAACTTACTAATTGGGCTAGCGAATATGACAAAGAGTTTTGTGAACTGCTAAATAGAGATATCGAATATACAAAGAGAATTTTAAATATCGAAAGAGAACAAAAGAAGCCTCGCAAGGATTATGCATGTTATTCAGATGTCAAAAGTAAAATTTGGTACATGTTCGACGAATTGTGGAACAAGGAAAGTAAAGGCTATGAATTTCAGACGATCGCTGATTTGTCGGAAGTTAGAAATATAGTAAAAACATATTTTGATAAGTATTATGTTGAAAACGACGATAAAGATACTTGGTTCAGCAAAGTCAAAGAACTTGCGAAGGAATTCGGGTATGCTCCTGAAGTTAAAGAATATAAAGAGAATCCTGAAAATTATAAGGGACACGTCGGGGATGTTTCGACTGTTCTTCGAATAGCAATTACGCGTGAAGCGATGACTCCAGATCTCTATGAGTTAATGAGGATTTTAGGGCGAGATAGAATGCTTAAAAGAATAGAACAAATTTAGCTACGAATAAGGTAGCTTTTGTTTTACAAAAAAGTTTATTTGTGATATTATTTTCATATAATAAAAGAGAGTGAGAAGTATATGGAAGAAGAAAATAATTTAAATAAAAAGACGGTTATAGAAACTTTTTCTTTGGAAGAAGAGAATCAACTACAGCCGAGTGCAAGTGTAAATACCGACGGCCTAAATTCGAATGGGATGGTCGAAACAAACGTCGATGGATCTAGTGTTAAAGAAAGGCCTAGAAAGAATAATGGGCCTAAAATTTTGATTTTGTTACTCGTGCTTATATGTTTTATCGGTTTTGGAGTATATAAATATTTTTCAGGGAATCCAACTGAAATAATTAAAACGGTAATAAACAATACTTATGAGGATTTTAGTGCTGCCTTGAAGAAATACGATAATACGACAGCAAATAATAATTTCGATATATTCAACGATAGTTTTAAGTTATCTGGAACGCTTAATTTTAGAAATAAAGATTATAAGGATTTGGAAAAGGAGAAGATCAATTTTTTGGTCGCCTTGGATTATAAAAATAAGAAGGCTGAGATGGGCGCGACTCTAGATAAGAATGCAAAGACTTTATTAGATGTAAACGCTATCGTTAAAGATGATGAACTTTATTTAATTAGTGAGACACTTTTTAAAAATAAGTATGATTTAGGAGAATATAAATTTAGTTCACTTTTTGATTTTTCGGCCTTAGAAGGTGAACTTAATAAACAAGAGACATTGGACGTCGAGGATGTCGATTTTATAGTTCGCGAATTAAAAGATGCACTTATCGATGCTTTGGATGATGAGAAGATGGCCCTTTCAAAAGAGACAATCGATTTGAACGGAAAAAGCATCAAAACTTCTAAAATATCTTATGAACTTGATTATGAAGCACTTTGTAGAATCAACAATTCTTTGATCGACAGTATATCACAAAACGATGCAATATTGGAAAAATTTTCTAAAATAACTGGAAAGGATAAGACAACTTTAAAAGAAGGCTTATCGCAATCACGGTTAGATGAAAGTGATAAGGAAAATTATCCTAGTGTGGCATTCTTTTCGGTGTATACAACTGGATTAAATCACGATGTCGTAAGGGTCTGTTTGACTGATGGTATAGATACGATGGAAGCGTTAATAAACGACGACAAGGTCAACTTGATTTACGATGAAGTTTCAAACAAAAACAAAGTTGAAGTTCAAATCACTAGCAAAGACGAGAGATATGAAATTATAGTCTATGATAATAATAGAGAAGTGGCTTTATTTAATATTAAAGAGGCTACTGCCGATGTGTTCGATATGGATTATGTGTATAATTATGGGGACTCTGATATAAAAGTTAGAGGAAAATTTACTCAAAAAAGAATGTCTGACAAAGTCTTCGAATGGAACGCCAGCTTCGATATGGATTTCGATGGAGTCAAAAGTTATTTTGGTATCGATCTTACGGCGAAGTCAGAAAGAGGAGTACAAGTTGCAACACAGGATTTATCTGGGACAATAAAGTCTGAATCTTTGACGAATGAAGATAATCAGTATATGATGCAGAAGCTGATGACTTTACAGGATACTGTTCTATTTAAATACTTTTATGAACTTGTCGATGGCAATACAAATATTGGATAGATGGTATTGCCTTTTTTTTGTGGAAATTTTTAGAGTTTTTCTTGAGAGAAAAGTGAAAAGATTATATAATTATAATGGAGTGAAAATAAATATGAATAAAGAAATTATAGAATCCCAAGCAAAGGAACTTGGTCTTAAGACAAACCAAATAGAAGCTGTTTTAAGTTTGTTGGAGGAGGGTGCGACGATTCCATTTATAGCTAGGTATAGAAAAGAGAAAACAGGCAATTTGGATGAGACTGAAATAAAAAATATCAGCGATGCCTATAATTATCAGATTAATCTTTTGGAAAAAAAGGAAAATACGATTAAACTTATCGATGAGAAGGGACTTTTGACTGAAGATGTCCGCAGAGCTATAATGGAAGCTAGCAAGTTGGTGGAGGTCGACGAGATTTATAAGCCTTTTAAAGAAGGTAAGAAAACTAAGGCAAGTATTGCGATCGGGATGGGCTTAGAACCCCTTGCTAAAATACTTATGAGTTTTCCTACTAGAGGAGACATTCATGAACTCACGAGTAAATATGATATGGAAGAGAGTGTCGCGATCGAGAATGCCGAATATATCATAAGTGAATGGATAGCCAACAATTCTTTTTATAAGAATTCTACGAAGAATTATATTTTTAATTCTGGTAGCATCGTAACGAAGAAGAAAAAGGATGCTAAGGATGATACGGCGATTTATGAAATGTATTATGATTTTACAGATAGGATTAAATATGTAAAGAATTATAGAGTATTAGCGATCAATAGAGGCGAGAAAGAAAAAGTTTTGACTGTTAAATTGGATTATGATAAAGATGAGATTTATGGATATTTGAGAGGGAAAATTGTAAAGAATGAGTCGTCCTTTGCCGTCGCTTATATCGAAGAAGCTTTGAAGGATTCTTTAAAAAGGTTGATGCTTCCTAGTATCGAAAGGTTGATCAGAAGTGATCTGACAGAAGCAAGCGAAGAGACTGCGATTAAGACTTTCAGTACAAATTTGGAGAATATGTTGATGACTGCTCCGATCAAGGGTTCTCGCGTCTTGGGATTCGATCCGGCCTTTAGAACTGGTTGTAAATTAGCAGCTCTAGATGAAAACGGGAACGTTTTGGCCATAGAGGTAATTTATCCTACGGAACCTAAGAAAGATTATGAGGGATCCAAAAAGAAGATTTTAGAGTTGATAGATAAGTATAAGATAGATCTAATAGCGATCGGAAATGGAACTGCTAGCCGAGAATCGCAGGAGTTCGTTGCTGACGTAATAAAAGGTACTAATGTGAAGTATACTGTAGTCAGTGAAGCAGGAGCAAGTGTCTATTCGGCAAGTAAAGAGGCAATTAAGGAATTTCCTGATCTGACAGTTGAAAAGAGAAGTGCAATTTCCATCGGAAGAAGGTTACAGGACCCACTTAGTGAACTTATTAAGATCGATCCTAAGTCTATAGGAGTAGGGGAATATCAGCACGATGTCAACCAAAAGGAATTATCTAGCGCGTTGGATTTCACTGTCATGAAGGTCGTAAATGAGGTAGGAGTTAATGTTAATACTGCTAGTCCTAATTTGTTGGAGTATGTTTCAGGTATGACTAAAGCTATAATAAATAAGATTATGACTTATAAGCAAACGCATAAGATCGAAAGCAGAGATGAGCTTAAGAAGGCCGGTTTAAAGGACAAAGCATACGAACAAGCAATTGGATTTTTGAGAATCCCAGATGGTATTAATCCTTTGGATAGAACGAGAATCCATCCTGAAAGTTATGAAATTGTGTATAAGGTTTTAAATAGCTTGGGTCTAGATATTAAGGACTTTGGCAAGGAAGAGTTTAATTCTTCTCTCGATAAAGCCAAAAGTTCTAAGTTAGCTAGCGAGATAGGTACGGATGAGTATACGATTGCCGATATTTTAGAAGAGTTGAAGCATCCAGGTAAGGACATGAGAGATGACGTCAATGCACCAGTATTTAGAAGCGATGTTTTAGATATTAAGGATCTTAAACCTGGTATGAAGTTATCGGGAACGGTTAGAAATGTGACATCGTTTGGCGCTTTTATCGATATCGGTTTACACGACGACGGATTCGTCCATATCAGTAAGATGAGCAATGAGTTTGTGAAGAACCCAAATGATGTCGTAAGTGCCGGTGACGTAGTGGAGTGTTATGTTTTAGAAGTTTTAGAAAATAAGAACAAGGTATCACTTTCGTTGGTTAAAGCATAAAATATTATAAAGTAAGTGATTTTTAGTAAAAAAACTTGCAATTTTAAAAGAAGTAGGCTATAATTTATATTGTCTACTTGATTTATGCGGGTGTAGTTTAATGGTAGAGCTCCAGCCTTCCAAGCTGATTACGGGGGTTCGATTCCCCTCACCCGCTCCAGTGACGTTTCTGTTCGAACTTTTATAGTTTGAACTTGAGATACATATCAATCCGTTCGGGTTGATTTTTTTGTGTTTACAAAAGAATTAACAAGGAAAGGATGGTGCATTTTATGATAAATTTTACTACACAAGAGTTAGAAATGGAAAGTAATCTAAAACAACGTATAGAGTTTATTTGTGAGTTTTGCCATACTACACCAAAGATTATCAATGGTAGTATCAAAAGTATCAATAATACTAATTTAAACTACCTAGAACCACATAAAATCATTATAAACAATACTACTTTTCTAGCATTTAATTACTCTACTGATATTTATGTAGGTAATTTAAACAAAAAGATTAAATTAGTAGAACTAGAAGATTATATAAAGAATATGGCTTAAAACAAGCAAATGATATTGACTTTTTCTCTTTAAAACCTTATCATATAAAGCGAAAACGAAGGAATAATACTCACCAAATCTTTTTAATGGGGTTATGATTTGGAAGTACACAATTTACAATATGCAAAGTTAAAGAGATAAAGGTAGTAGATGTATCTATGGGCTTTTATCTCTTATTTTTTTAGAAAGGATGTGTTGTTTAATGAATGAAGAAAAGAAATTATGTGGACTATATTTGAGAGTAAGCACGGAAGATCAAGCATGTGAGGGTTTTAGTCTTCCAGAACAAAAAGAGAGACTAGAACAATTTTGTAAGTTTAAAGGTTATGAGATAGTAGATTATTATGAAGATGCTGGTATAAGTGCCAAAACAGGTAATTTAAGGCCTGAATTTGAAAGACTTAAAGAAGATATTAAAAGTAAAAAAATAAATACCATAGTCGCTTTAAAACTTGATAGAATAACTAGAAGTATCTTTGATTGGGAAAAGTTAATGACATTTTTAGAAGAAAATGATGCTTACCTAGATTGTGCTAATGATGAAATAAATACTACTAATGCTAATGGTAAAATGATTTCAAGACTTTTAATGAGTGTTAGCCAAAATGAAATAGAAAGAACAAGTGAAAGAACTAAAATAGGTTTAGCAGGTGCGATTAAGCAAGGACATATTCCAAGTCAAGCACCACTAGGTTATAAACACGAAGATAAAAAGTTAGTAATTGACTACTCTACTAAAGATATTGTTGAGAGAATCTTTAATCTATACTATGAGGGTAATTCTTATCAAACTATATCTAATCTACTAAATGAAGAAAAGGTATTGGGTAAAACAAACTGGCGAGATTCTTCTATCACTGCCATACTTGAAAATGAAGTTTATAAAGGTGATTTCGTTCATGGTAAAAGAACAAAGCACCCTACTTATTATTTTGATGTTGTAGAACCAATAGTTAGTAAAGAATTATGGGAAGAATGCCAAGTGCAAAAGAAAAAGAACTCACGTAGTTATCAAAGAAGTTTAACTTATCTATATTTACAAAAACTAACCTGTCCTAAATGTGGTCGCTTAATGGGTGGAAAAGCCACTAAAAAGAAAAATGGTAATGTTTATTATTACTACTATTGTACTGACTGCAAAGTTAATTTAAAAGAAAATGTTATAAATGAATATTTCGATAATTTCGTACAAGAATTAGTTGAGTATGATAGTGTTGTTAATCAATTTTTTCTACCAATGATTAAGCAAAAATTTGATGAACCAAAGGAACAACTAGAAAAAGAATTACTAAAGCAAAATGATAAACTAGAACGTATTAGAAAAGCATATATTGAAGGTGCATTTGATTTAAAAGTTTATAATGAAGAAAAGAAAATTGTTGAAGATGCTATAACTAAATTAAATGATG
>CASRZA010000018.1 GCA_949439935.1 uncultured Bacilli bacterium | reverse complement strand
GAGATGAACTGTACATGGAATACATAAAAGATGCGAAGAAGGCTGAGAAGAGTACGAGTTATTATGACGACTTCGATTACGAGGTGCACTTGGCTGCGTACTACACTCAAGATGGGATTAGAAAAGGTCTCGAAGACGGAATAAAGCAAGGTCTCGAACAAGGTCGTGAGGAAGAACGCGAAAAGAGGATTCAGAAAATGCTAGAAATAGGAATGCCTTTAGAGACGATAATAAAGTGCTTTGATCTTACCGAAGAAGAAATCAAAAAAATAAAAATCGATGAATGATTTTCACTAAAAGTACCGAAGAGTCTTTCGACTCTTTTTCTCATGTTTATAAATTTCTAGCTTCTATGCACGACAATAAATTGTAGTTAATATTCGACAGATTCTTACAAAAAAACTCAACTTTGACTAGTAGAATAGTATAAAAGTATGGTATAATGGCTTTGAGCTATACTGTTTGTTTATGTATATACATGTAGTAGTGATAGGAGGTAAAATTATGGAAGACAAATTGATAAACATTTCTTGTCCTTACTGTGGTACTGTTAATGCAATAGAAGAAAAGACATGTTTTAAATGCGGAAACAGAATTCCTAAATCTGCCATTGAAAAAGCCAAAAACAGTAAAAATGAACCTCCTATCGCCATAAGAGAAAGTAAAAACGACAATTCTTCAAAACAGATCAGAAAGGCTATATCACCTTTAAGAAGACGAGGAAGCGTTATAAAAAGTCAGACTGAAAATGAGCCAACGACACCTGAATCTCAAAACATAGAAAAGGATAACTCTTTTGAAGTCGAAGTTAAGGAAAATGTTACTGAACATCGTAAAAATGTAACTGTAGAGATAGAAACTTCGATGGTCGGTGAGTTAGGAGATGCTGTTAACGATGAAAAGCAGCAAGAGAGTCAAGAAACAATAGAGGCTTCGGAGGTTGTACAGGGAGAAATTGAAAAAGATACTACAGTGAGCGGAGAAGGTTCAGAAGATCATAGTTACGAACAGGACGACAAAAAAGATGCTGAAAGTGATCACGTCGTTCAAGAGGATGTAGTATCAACTGAGGGAATAGGAGATGCCATAAGCGAAGTAATCGAAGTGCCCGAGACAGATTCAAAAGAGGAACCTGAAGTAGAACCGACGAGCGAAGCGAAAATTGCACAAGTAGAAGATCAAGAAAAAGAAGAGTTGCAACTTAGCGAGTCCGAAGAGAAAATGGAAAAAGCTGTCGATGAGACAAAAAATTCTTTCGATGAAGAGAGGATTGGCGGAGCTCTCGATCAAGAAAACTCTGTCAGTGAAGAAAAACATGATGAAGTTGTCGACCAAGAAGGCTTTGTTAGTGAAGAAAAACATGATGAAGCTGTCGACCAAGAAGACTTTGTCAGCGAAGAAAAACTTGACGAATCCGATGAACAAGGAAATTCAGATGTAAAGAAAGAAAACAGTTTGTATAACACTAACTTCGATTATATAGCACAAGATAGAAATAAAACTTATAGAGGCGTAGAAGAGGAGTTAGATGATGAGATCATACTTCATGACGATTATAGTGAAGGCGAAGAGATCATCGACATTAAACCACAAAACGATATCGTCAAGATTAAAAATGACATTTCTGAGTATTTAAAAGCTCAAGAAGAGATAGATTTGGATACGACAGTCTGTCTTAACGTTCCAGACGTCATGAATGCTTTATATAAATCGGAAGCCAACGAAGACGATGAATATTTTAATACGCATGTCTATCCGAATTTAGAAGCAGAATTATACGAATCTACTGTCGATGCTGCCGAAGAAGGAAATGGCGAAGAGAGTCTTTACGAAGAGGATGATACAGATTTAGAGACTAGAGAATATCAACTCGATATGCAGGTTCTCGAAGATAATAAAGCTAATTCTTCTAATACAACTAAAAATAATCAAAATTTAGCTAGCAAAATCAAAAAAGCTCACAAAGAGAATAAGGATAAAAAAGCTGCCGATGAAACGAGACTCAACTTTACTACTTATTTCTTAGGTATTCTTTTAAAACCTTTTACGATGTACGAAAGAGAACAAGATAAACTTAAAAAGTTTAAAAACATCGGTAAATTCGTATTGTTCCTCATATTTACGATGACTATTCTAGGTTTCATAAGGGAAGTGTTATCTGTCGTTAGGGAAACGTCGTACTGGACGGGTAAGATGTCTTGGGCTTGGGATAAATTTGGAGAGATACAATACTTTAAAGTACTGGGAAATCAGTTACTCATATACACTGGTATCATCGGAGGATTCAGCGCTATGTATTATATGGCAAGTATTCTTATGAAAAAGAAGTCGAATATTCTTGAAATAATAGGAGCTGTATGTACAGCGTTTATACCTTTTGGTGTGACCTACGGTTTTATATCTTTGGTGCTTTCTTTAATAAATACACCTATTTCTGTAGCGATAACAATTTTTGGCTTTATATACTCGATGCTCATATTGCTTGAATTGATAGATGAAATCGTTAAAATAGAAGAAAAAAATAAGCGCCTAGCGTTTCATCTTATAAGTTTATCTATCTTGTTTATCATTATAGGTTTGATGGTATATAATTCTCTTACATTAGTAGTATAACTGGTATTTAAGTGCTCTTTGGAGCGCTTTTATATAATAATACCGAAGAAATTATTAGAAAAGCGACTTTCTGAATATAGTTTAATAAGAAAGAAGGTTGCATATGAAGTTAGAAACGGAAATTAAAAATAATTTTGTCGGTTGTTATGACGAAGCGAGGGGAGTGGCTCTGTCGAAAGAGAAGATTTTGAGAAAAGACTCAAATAAATGCTTTTCTTATATGGAGAGAGCACTTTTAGGCTTTGTAATAATGTTCATGGCAGGGTATTTACTCAGCTTTTTGGTCGAAGCATGGTGGGTTATCTGTCCTGTCGTCATAGCAATTTTTGTTGTAGATTTTATATATTTGGGAAAATCTTTATTAAAAATTTATAAGGGGTATGCTTATCGGAAGAATAGGAATTTTAAAAGTAGCATAGTTGTAGATAAAAATGGGATAACTGATGAGTCTTATTATGGGGTTAAAATGACTTTTGGTCTCGATAAGATTCTTGGAATAGTGATTAGTAAATATACGGTTACGATCTTGACAGATACGCCTATATACTTTTATTTTCCAATATCCGACAAAGATACGATAATAAACGCACTGAAAAAATATAATAAAAAAATTAGAATAATCGAATAAAGTAGAGAAAATGGAGACTTAAAAATGAATAAAATAGTAGTAGAAGTAGGATCTACTGTAAGTAAGGTAGATAGATGTAGCGAAGGAGTTATAGAAAGACTAAAAGATGTAACTATACAATTTAAAAAAAATTATTCGCTTACAAATGAGATCGACAGTAATGACTTCGATACTTTAGTCGAGTTAGTTAATTCTTTGAAAAAAGAATATGACGATATCTACGTATGTGGTACTAGTATTTTTAGAGTATTACCAGAAGATCAAAAGAAAAATTTTTTAGAGGACTTTAAGGCTAGAACTGGTTATGACTTTAATATCGTTTCTCAGGACGACGAGTGCGAATATACTGTTTTGGGGGCAGTTCAAAATGTGCCGACAAAATCTTGTGTATTTGTCGCAGGTGGCGGTTCTTGTGAAATCGCAGTGTACGAGGACGGTATAGTCGAAAGTATAAACGCTCCTTTTGGAGTTATAGACGTCATGAATGAATTTCCAGATTTACAAGAGGATATCGCCTCTACTACTTTAGAAGAAGTTATGAATTATATAAGAAGTCGCATTGGTAAATTCGAGAGCAAAGCAGACATATTGATCTTGGCAGGAGGCGGTCATGAAAAGTTTGCAAGATTATCAGGAATACATTACGAAAAGAACGATCTCTATGAAAACCCAAATGCGCCTATAATGATGGACATAGAAACTAGAAAGAAAGAGACACTTAGATACTTCGAAGAAATTTCTTTGGACGAGATTAGAAAAAAAGTAGATGATCCTAAGTGGTGGTATGCTACTCGGGCTATGTGTGCTTTTGTATTAGTTGTAGCCGAAATGATCGATGCTAAACACGTCGTTCCTACAAATATAGGAATGGTTCACGGTATAATAAATAAAATTAAATTATGATACAGGAAAGGAAATCTAACACTACGAAAGTTCGATCAATATTGTAAGCTTCAAAGATAAGAGATTATCATTGAAGGGCAGAATTTTGACGAAATCGTAGGATGCTTTCAAAGTGTAATAAATGAAAAAAACGCTAAAGTCTATTAAAAAGGGTATAATGATTGAACAAGGAATTATTTTCCTTGTTCTTTTGTGTCTAAGAGTTTTTCTTATCTTTTAACGTTGCATTTATACCTTTTTTCTAAGATGTGTTGTATTAAATAGGGACATTTTTAAAAGTTATTAATATCTTAAGCGATAAATTTGACAAACAAATAACTTTAATATATAATAGTTGACGCAAAAAAAGGGGTGGAGAAATGAAAAAGATAGAGGGGTATCTAGATTTATGCTCGATTTTAAATTTGCCCGAAGGAAAGCAATCTTACGAGTATGAGCTTGCGATCGTCGAAAAATTATCGCAAAATCCAGAAGTCGAAATATTGAAATTTGAACCGGGATTGAACATGCTTTTCAGTTTTTGGTATGGCGAAGAAAAATATTTTTTTAGTTATGACAGTTTGACAGATCCTGTAGCAGAATTGATAGTCGGTTGTATCGCGGACGATTTAGAAGTTGGGCATATCGAATATGATATGGCAAAAATCGGAAATATAAAAGGAACTTTATCAAAGGATTACATCGTAAAAGATTTTAAATATCTAAGTGGTCGTGACATTCTCGTCGGCAATGTAGATTATGCATTAGATGAAGATTTGATAGATGCTTACGGTTATGAAGAAGCAAAATTAAGGGAAATCAGCAGGTATAATGCTCTCGAGGGAATTTGGCATGGACTAGAGTACCGTTATGAGAATAGGCTAGATGTCGTCGAAGGATTGATGAATGGTTTCATCGACATGTTTATAGTCGACGTATTAACTGGTCAAAGAGATAGACACTTCGATAATTGGAACATCGTCGAATATCCAGACGGTCGTGTTGAATTGATGCCACTTTTCGACAATGGTAGATCTTTTACAGTACATCCCTTAATGTGTAGAATGGGTCTTTCTGTAAACGATTTAAATGAAAATGCTCCGATCAAATTATTAGAGAAAAATTTAGAAGATTTTGTAAAGCAAAGTAGCCGAGAGTTTATTTCGCGGTTGGTGGATAGTTTATGGGTGTTGTTGCCAGAGAATGTAGAAAAGATTTTTGAAAGAATTGAGAGTAAAATTGGCTTTCCGTTGAGTGATAAAGATAAACAAGATTATAGAGTCAAAATAGGTATACAATTAGAGTTCTTGATGAGTCGTTTAAACGTTACTTCCGTGAAAATGCCAAAAAGAATAAAATTATAAAGATAGGGTGACTTTGATATGTTTGAAAAAATGAATATTGACGATTTCCTTAGTAAGACTCAAGACTTTTTAGATAGCAAAGATGAAGTTTTAGCAGTCTCACTGATCACTCCTTCGCAGTCAGTTCATGCTAAATTAGATACGGGATCAGAAGAATACTTGAGTTCTGATTATGAATTTGTTCACGAAGATATTTTTGATTATTGTTTGGGAGAACTATATAGGATCGGTATGAACATGGATGTAAGACATACAAAGGGGAGAGAAATAAAAAGGAAAGAAATCGGAAACATTATAACTAATAGAACTAGTAATTTTGTCGCTGTCAGATATATCATAAACTTTATAATGGTTAGGGTTATCTTTGAGATACCGACCTTTATTACAAGTTATCAATTCGATGAACTCGTCAAATTAAATGAGAAGGTAAAACGAAGTGGATTCGATATTTGTGTCAGTATTACCGATTATAACCCTGTATTGGTTTCAAAAGATATACATTTTGATGTTCAAATTTTTGAAGAAAAAGAAAATATTTCTTTGGATATGGCGTTAGATTATCTTATGTCAAATGGAAGAATAGTAGATTATGCTTTACCATTTGGAGAAGAAAAACCGTTTTATGAAGAAGGATTAGAAAAAATTGCTTGAGGTGATAGATATGTTCAGTTTTATAGAATTAGATGAATTAATTGAAAAGTTTGAAGCTTATAAAAACGATAGTGTAGGAAATATAGCATGTGCTGTAATATCTCCTAGTCAGAGTGTCTATGCATATTTGACGAAACCTGAAGAAAGACACGACAAAGATAGGTATAATATCGTACACGACGACATATTAGGTTATATTTTAGGGGAAATGTATGACATTGGTTCAGAAATAGATTTGACCACTGAAAAAGGTCGGGCAGAAAAACAGTTGATAGTCGCTGAGACAATTCCTCGTGCATGGGATAATTTTGTCAACTTAAGATTTGATGTCAATTCAACGCTTAATATTGTTACAATTTCTATACCATACTATATAAATAGGAGACAATATGATGCCTTGATAATTTTAAATGAAAAGTTAAATAGAGCAGGGTTAAACGTATATGTCGGTTTATCAAATTATAACCCGATAAGTCGTGAGGAAGAAGATACAAGAAGTATTTTTTTGGATAACAGAAGTCCTAGAATACATTTATCTTTAGCAATAAGAATTTTAAAATTAACTAACAGAATAGTTGATTACGATCTATCTTTAGGGGAGGAGCGCATCGTGAAGGAACAAGTTCAGCCAAATGAAAAGATCATTTAAAAACTTAATCGTTTTTGGGCGATTAAGTTTTAGTTTGTGAAAGAGGCATCTACATAATATATAGGTCGACCTTCTTCAAAGTATTTTTTTTCAAAGTCTGTCATGATGTTTGAAATGGGATTCTCATCATGGTGTAAGTCGAGACTTACTCTATCGAAAACGTACCAATATTGAGAAAGAGTTTCGAGTGAGTAGGCGAATAGTCCTTTGTTGTCGGTTTTCAAAATTATATGTTTATTCTTTTTAAAGATCTTGTCGTATAATTTCAAGTAACTGTAGTGAGTAAACCTCTTTTTCTCATCGATCTTTTTAGGCCAAGGTTCTGAGAACGTTAGATAGATAGTATCGATCTCTTTTCCAAATATCTGATCTATGTCATGAGCGTCAGCATTGATAAGTTTTAGATTTGGCAGTTTTTTATTTTTTAGTTTTTCGACAGCGTTGACCATCTGAGATGGATCGATTTCTAATCCTATATAATTCACGTTTGGATGGGCAATAGCCATGTTTATGATAAAATCTCCTCTACCCATACCGAGTTCTAAGTGGATAGGATTTTTATTAGCAAAAAAATCGTGCCATTTATTTTTATATTTTGTCGGATTGCTTACAAGATATGGACTTTCGTTTATGATCTTATCTGCATCCTTTATTTTAATATATTCCATGTAATCACGTCCTTTAGAACATTATAACTTTTTTTTTCTAAAGAGTAAAGATAGAAAAATCACGAGTTTTGGTTGGATAAAAAAAGAGTCGAAAATAAGCAAAAAGCTTGACAGGAAGGTACCCGTAGGGTTAGAATTTAAGGGTAGACAAGGTCCGGATATATAGAAAGTAGGGCCTTTTTGCATGGGGAAATTTAATAAAAAGTTGATAGCATTAGGAAGTATAGGAATAGTTATAGCAGGAGGACTAGGTTATAACATACTGAATAAGCCGAACAATTTTTAAGTAGACCAAAATAAAAAAGAAATTATCGCGATGTATGTCCAAGATGAAGAAGGGAATTATCAAACTAGCAATTCGAAAGAATTTCCTAAAGAAGGGTATTCTCTAAACTTGGAAAAAAGTGCATGCAAAAATGGAGGCGTCTTAGCACAAGATCCAACAACTAAAGTGATAAGTATAAAGGTAAGCCATGCAGATGCATGTAATTTGTACTTTGATAAAGACCTACCAAAAATAGAAATAGGCGATAAGGTATTAAATGTACAAAGTAAAACTCCAAGCTTTACACTTCCAGCAACGACAGATGAAACGGCAAATGGTTTGTACAGCATGGAAGACGACTATGGAACGAGTTATTATTTTAGAGGTGCCGTAGAAAACAACTATGTCAAATTTGGAAAGGTGGAAAATTTAATACATCAAATAATAATTATTACTTATATAAAGGAAGCTCATACTGGTCATTTTCTCCTTCTACTTCGAATGCTGTTAGTGCTTGGATATTTAATGCGGGTAACTTATCTCAAGGAAGCGTGAGCATAGGCGGAGCAGTCGCATAAAGGCAAAATATTTAAAAAGTTTTGTCGGTGAAGGTACTAAGTCCGATCCATATAGTTTAAATTCTTAATAGTTTTGTTTAAAAGGACAATCGTTAGATGTCCTTTTAAAGTGCTGTAAATAGGTCATTTAATTTGTAAATGTTAAGTACAGTTGACAAATTTCCAACTCAAAATGGTAGTGTGCAACCGAAAATTTTTATATAATTTTAAGCGAGAGGTGAGAAATATGAGTTTAGGTAATAAACTGTTGAATTTAAGAAAGGAAAAAGGACTATCTCAAGAAGAAGTTGCAGAGAAATTAAACGTATCGAGACAGACCATTTCAAAATGGGAAACTGATCAAAGTACTCCAGATTTCGATAAGATTATTCCACTTTGTGAATTGTACGAGATTACTAGTGATGAATTATTAAAAGGAAAACTTTCATCTAAAGATCATAAAAGCGTCGAGGTAGAGGCAGATGATATCTACGATGTAAAGAGTAAGGCGAAGTTCATCGGATGTGGCGTCATCTTATATTTTGTTGCAGTCGCTTGGATAATGACTAGCATTCCAGTATATAATATGAATCCGATAACCTCTTCAGCTGTATTCATCTTGATATGTGGGGTCGCGACTTATCTAATAATCTATGCGAATATGGTGTATGGTCGCAAAGAAGAAAGAAAAAGAACCGATAAGCCCCAAATCGTAAAGATCATCGAGACTATATTATCATTGGTGACTGTATGTATATATCTATTTGTAAGTTTTTATTCAGGAGCATGGTTTATCACGTGGATAATATGGATAGTGTATGCTATAGTTGTAGAGATAATTAAATTGATATTTTGTTTAAGAGGTGTGGACTATGAAGAATAAAGGATTAATAATAGTATTGATAATCGTATTAGCTATTTTAGCTATCGGTTTATTAGGATTTATGATCATGGCTATGAATGGCAGTCTTAAAGGGGTTACATTCGGTTACAATGTCAGTAACGAATTAGTCGTCGATGAAGTTTATGATGAATCTTTCGACGAAGTGTGGATCGATTCTGATGCAAGCAATATAATCTTGACGGAATCTTTAGATGACAAAGTACATGTCTTAATCTATGGCGACGAGGAGCGTACTACTGTCGAACATAATGAAAAGACGCTTGAAATAAAGACCAAAGCTAAAAAGTGTTTTGGAATATGTTTTAATACACAGATAGCAAAGGTAGAGGTAAGTCTTCCAGAAAATTATGATGGAAGTTTCGAACTTAAAAATAGGTTCGGCGACATCGAAGTTGAAAATTTTAAAGATTCTTCTATGAATATAGAAAATAATTATGGGAATATAAGCATAAGAAAGGCAAAGAGTTTGAACATAAAAGAAGATTGTGGAGATGTCAAAATAGGTACTGTCGAGGAAGCTATCGTTAAAAATAACTTTGGAGATATAAAAATCGAGGAAGTTACAAGTTACGTAGACTTGAAAAACAGTTGTGGCGATATAAAGATCGAAAAAGCTATGATCTATAGGAATTCGTTCATTAAAGACAATATGGGAAATATTAAAATTGGTTCACTGAATGAAGTCTATGTCGACGCGAGAACTTCTTTGGGAGACCTCAAAATCGACAACAATTATAGACATTCTGATATAACTTTAAAAATAGATAACGACTGTGGAGATATCAAAGTTACAAATTAAGAGGAACAAAAATGTTTTGTTCTTTTTGATAGTTGTAGTATAATTAATTTGGTTTGTGAAGGATAGGTGATATAAATGTTAAAAGTTGAAAACTTGAAAAAGAAATTTATAAAACAAACTAGCAAAAATTCTAAAGAAGAATTTTATGCGAATAAGGGCATTAGCTTTGAAGCAAGCGACGGGAAAATAATCGGTATCTTGGGTCCAAATGGGGCGGGAAAGTCGACGCTTCTAAGAATGATTGCTGGAATTTTAGAACCTACTGAGGGCTCTATCGAGTATGATGGAATGACACACGAGAAGGACGAAATAGTTATAAAGAAATCATTAGCTTTTTTGTCAGGTAATACAAAAATTTATAATTCTCTTTCGGCATATGAGCTTTTGAGGATGTGTGCAGAGATTTACGAAGTACCCACAAATGAGATAGAGAAGCGAATAGAGAATATTTCTAAGACTTTAGAAATGGATAAGTTTTTGTACAATAGGATCGAGAACTTGTCGACAGGTCAAACTCAAAGAGTAAATATCGCTAGGTGTCTAGTGCACGATCCAAAGTACTATATATTAGATGAAGCTACGAGTGGTCTAGATATCATTTCATCTCAGATAATACTCGATTTCATAAAGGGAGAAAAGTCTAAGGGAAAGACTATACTTTATTCGACTCACTATATGGAAGAAGCAGAGAACATCTGCGATGAGTGTCTTATGATAAACGAAGGAGTCATCATAAAAAGAGGCACTCCAGATGAGATCAAGGAGTATACAAAGACGACTAATTTGAGAGACGCATTTTTCAAATTGATAGAAGGTGGAAAAAATGAAAAGTAAAATAGGACTTATGTTAAAAAAAGAGCTTAGAGAAACATTTAGAGACAAGAAATCTCTCTCTATGATGCTCATAATTCCGATCCTTATTCCTTTGATGGTTTTAGGAATGTCTGCACTTTTTGAAAATCAGATGAAAGCAGATGAAAATAAGTATAAGACGATAGGAATAGCATATGAAGTCGATGAGGTAGAAAAGGGGATATTGGAAACTTTAGGTATCGAAGCGGTATATGGCGAAGTCGAAGATTTGAGTGAGCAGTATAAAAACCATGAAATAGATTTATACATCACTAAAAAGGACAACGCTTATACGATAAACGGTACGAATAGAACTTCTACTAGCTATGCAAGTGCTTTAGTCGAGAACTATATCGAAGCTTATAAACAGTATTTGCAGACCGATTATTTGAAAGATAAAGATATAGATCCAGATGAAGTCATGAACATCGTTACGTTAGATAGGAACATAACTGAGGAAGAAAACTTTTTCTCTAGCTACGTAACAGTTTACGCTTTGCTGTTTATCATCATGGCCATAACAGTTTCAGCTACTTATCCTGCTACGGATACGACGGCAGGAGAAAAAGAGAGGGGTACTTTGGAAACTTTGTTGACCTTTCCGATCAAAAGCAAGGATATCATCGTCGGTAAATTTTTAAGCGTATCGATTTCGGCAGCGATCACAGGATTTTTAGGTCTTTTATTGATGGAGGGAGCACTTTATTTATCTTCAAACATGTTTACGATCTATGAAGGAGTAAATTTGATGCTCAGTCCCTTGAATCTTGTGATAGTGTCATTGGTAATATTGTCTTTTTCGTTGTTGATAAGCGGGTTATGTATTGCGATCGCGAGCAAGTGTAAGACGTTTAAAGAAGCTCAAAGTGCACTTACACCGCTCAACTTCATATCTGTATTTCCTGGCATGATCGCCTTTATGATGGAAGTGAAGTCTTCGAGAATTTTGTCCATGATACCTTTTATAAATGTGACAACTGTGTTTACTGACTTAACGAATGGCATAGTAGACTGGTTAAACATAGCCTTAATGTTTATCTCTACTATAGTGGTAATCGTCATAGTACTGTGGCTCATCATAAGACAGTATAAATCTGAGAAAGTACTTTTTACAAACTAGAATATGGAAATAGTCAAAAAAAGAGTCTAAATCATCAGATTAAAGACTCATTTTTTTATGGTTTTTAAGATTTTTTTCTTTATGCTGTCAAAGTCGATGTGTAAGTCGGGAAACGAATCGACTAATCTCTTAGTCATTTTGTTTTTTGATAGGGTTTTCTTTACGAATTTTGTAATTTCTTCTGTCATATCTTTTGGTACTGCAAGCGCTGTCTCCGTAAATTTCATTATGATCTTGAAAGATACGAGTATGTCTATTATAAATGTTAGCAATATGATGCCTGCGATGATATAGATGGCTAATGGAGACATTTTATCTAATAGCCCTAGCACAAAAGGGAAGAGAACATAGATTACTAATAAACCTAAGAGGCTAAATGCAATTGCCATCTCTAAGCATATTCGTCCGTTGATGTTGAATTTAAAGTCTGTATAATCCCACCAACGGGCTTTGAATATCTTTTCCATCAAGTAGCTTGCAATATATTCTACTATAGAGCATACGACCATCGCCATGACTGCTAAGATTATGGGATCGTCAGCGTATTGTCTCAATAACAGATAAAGTAAGATACCTCCTGTTCCATATATGGGACAGAGTGGACCGATTAAAAAACCTCTGTTTACAAACTTTTTAGTAGTGATGCGACCGAATACTACCTCTATGCACCACCCAAAAAAAGAAAATATTATAAAACATAAAAATAATTTTGCAAGATATAACATCATTTTATGACCTCTTTAAAAATCCGAACGTTTTGAAAATTGCCTCAGGTTCGGTTATAACTTCGAGACTTACAATTTTATCTGCAATCGTGACGATGTAGCCAGTGGTGTACTTTGGCGGCGTAATGTTGAGTGGGAACATGTGTCTCAATATGGCATTCTCTATCTTTGGATTTAAGTATTTTTTATAGTATTTGCGGGAATTATGAAGGGCGTCTCTCGCGTGGGTGAACCCATGTTGTTCAAAAAATGGTTTTTTTACAGTGTTTTCTTGCCAAGGTGTCGTATAAAGATCGTGAAGCAGTCCTGCGATGGCTGCGCTTCTATAATCTAAATGGAGCTTTTTAGCGATCCGGTAAGACATGCGGGATACGTGTAAACAGTGTTCATATACCGTTATGTCTCCGTGATGTCTAAAAGTTTTTCTTTTAAAATACTCTTTGCTAGTTATTATGGGATAGACTATCTCTTGCCACTCTTTGTAATCGTAGATTTTTCTCATAATTCCCCTCTTTTCGTATAACATAATAATATATATATTTTTACATTTTGTCAAATTTAAATAAAAGTAATTGTCTAAAATGGTATATTGTAATATAATTTAATATAGAAATGGTGATGTTATGACAATAGTAGATATTATTATAATCGTTCTTTTGATACTGTTCATATTGAAGGGATTTTCAAATGGAGTCTTTAAAGAAGGAATATCTTTCGTCGGGGGAATAGTAGTATTAGTCTTGGCATTTTTATTTAAGAATCCAGTATCGCAGTTTATGTATCAAACTTTGCCGTTCTTTAAGTTTTCGAGTATGATGTCTGGAATAAGTGTATTGAACGTGATAATCTACGAGGTTATAGCGTTCATGTTAGTCGCGACAGTTCTACTTTTAATATATGAACTCATATTAAAGATGACAAATATATTTGAAAAAGTACTCAGATGGACATTCGTATTCGCTTTGCCTTCTAAATTAGGTGGAGCAGTAATCGGATTCGTCGAGGGTGTCATAGTTATATTCATCGCCCTGTTCGTATGTCTTCAGTTCAACGGCACGAGAGGTTACGTTCAGGAAAGTAACTATGCCAATACAGTATTAACGAAGACTCCGTTTTTGGGATACGCAATAAACCCTATATACAATTCACTTCAAGAAATCTATAAGATCGCCGAGAGGTATAAAGATCATCCTAATAAAGACAGTGCAAATCTGGAGAGTTTAGAAGTTCTTTTGAAATATAAAGTTTTGGATGTAAAGAGTGCAGAGTATTTAGTTGAAAAGGGAAAGTTAGCGATGCCTGGTGTAAACGATTTGATAAAAAAATACTCAGAAGAAAAGAAATGACATATAATTAGATAGGAGAATGAAAATGATAAAATATTTAGAAAAGGCTTCGGATTTTGAAAGTTTGACGAAAGATAAATGTCTCGTAGACTTCTATGCCGATTGGTGTGGTCCTTGTAAGATGTTAGGTTCAGTGTTAGAAAGTGTAGAAGAAGAAATAGGAGTGACAGTATTAAAGATAAATACTGATAAATTCCCAGAGTTAAGCGCAAAATTTGGTGTTATGAGTATTCCTACCGTATTGCTGATGGAAAACTCTAAAGAGGTTAAGAAGCATATAGGATACATGCCTAAAGAGAAATTGTTGGACTTCGTCAAGTGACGAAGGTCTTTTTTTTGACAGAAGATACGATTTGTGATAGTATAACTGTCAATCGAGGAGGAAATTTTGTGTTAAAAAATAACCAAATTACAAAAGATACTAGAGAACAGATCGCAATGTATGTCGTGCAATTTTTGAGAAAAAGGTTTGTTATCAATCAAGACCTAATCGCGGACCGTCCAGAGAAAATCGACTTTGATGTCTTCATGAACCTATATGACAGATATGGTGAGGCGATAGAGGTTGAAGAACAAAAAGAAGAAAATAGAACTTTAAAAAACGAAGAGGGAGAAGAGTTACTTTCTTTTGCGAATGCGCTTCGCATGTGCCAGGAAATATTAGTAAATTCGAGAAGTGCATCGATCGTTTTAAGTCATGAGCAAATAGAAGAAATCTTGGAGTTCGTTAGGGAATCGATTTTGACATGTGGTCTCGGCACGACTGCCATGTGTGTACCTGAGAGAGATTTCTTACATATAACTTTGAAAAGATTAAGTGATAAGTTAGAAATAGAAAGCAAAGACAGCGAAAAGTACGACAAGGTGGCAAGATATGCAAGATATGCTAATTTATCCGAAAATGTCGCTTTCTCTAACAAAATTTCTGGTAGAATATCGGTCGGTTATGGAAGTATTATATCTATAGTAAATCACGAGAATAGACCTGTCTGTAACTTTTCGGTCGGAGGAGCAAATATTGTCCCAGTAAGTGTTTTAAATTACGAGAAAATTTATCTTTTGAAAGATCTATATTTCGGAAGATTGAAGGATGAAAATGGACAGGACGATGTCAATGATGCAATCTTAATAAGAAGACGGTTCGATGAATACGATTTTTATGAAGCTCTCATGTATCCTTATCGTATTTTTAATGCCGACGATCAAAGGATTTTGAGCATCTGTCCTTTGAGAGAACACTGCGAAAAATACGCTTTGGATCATCTTTTAGAACAAGTGTATACAGAAAGAGAATTTAGAGATATGTGTCAGGCTTATGAGAACAGCGTTAAACTTGGAGACGAAGAGAGAGAAAAGCTCGATAAAGTTGCACAGATCGCTGCCGACTGGTGGATGAAAGCCGGGACAGTGCTTAAGTTCGATAATGGAGACGACAGCGAATTGGGAAGATTAACTAGGAATGCCCAAATTCACCTTTCTCTAAATAAAATTCCACCTAGTGATGACGCGTTGAGAGCGTTCAATAACGCACTTGTAAAGAAGATTAAGAAAGCGCTTTTAAGTCAACCGTACATTTCGATAGCTAGGCTTGCTTTAAAAGTAGACTATCATCCGTGTGGATTGTTAAGTGAAGCTGCAGAGAAAGTAAACTTGATAGTAGATTTCCCTTGGAAAACGACGATGAATATTTCATTAGATAATGTGAATGTCGCGTATGGAAGTAGTTCTGAGGTACAGGTTCTATATTCGAGTAAAGATGAAGATTTTGGAGATTCTTCTATGGGAACTATGGGA
The DNA here is from genome assembly GCA_949439935.1 of uncultured Bacilli bacterium. Lineage (GTDB taxonomy): Bacteria > Bacillota_I > Bacilli_A > RF39 > UBA660 > RUG11867. The sequence continues at coordinate 7,125 of CASRZA010000018.1, read as the reverse complement.
GGACGTAAGATATAATAGTTAGGTTTACAGAAAATGAAATAAGTGGGTTTCATTTTTTTTTTGCCTGTGTTATAATTTTAGAGAATAGGGAAGAGGGTTTCTTATGAAGAAAAGATTAGCACTTTTTTTAGCGGTTTTTTCGATCGCTTTATTAAAATTAGACGTATATGCTTGTGGAGAGATTAAGGAACTTACTTCTAGCAGTGGAACTGTAACTATGGTAGACGATTCGAATTATCTGATCACAGTTCCTGACGACATAAGTGCTGTGACTCTATACGGTACGACCGATTACACGTGGGTTACGGGATTTGAGCCTAGAAAGGTTTCTACAAGTGAAGTTAGCGAATTAAAGGTCGATGGAAATGCCTGTGGTTATGGTATATATACTTATTTTGTAAGATTTAAAAAGAAGTCTAGTATAATTGCAGAGAATACTCCAAATCAAAATGACGATGAAACTCCTCCGGCCGATAATAAACCAGACAATTCTGACGAAGAAAACCAAGGAAATGCAGGATCTAATTTACTCCTTAAAAGTTTGACTGTCGAAGGGTACGATTTGAATTTTGATCCTTATACTTATGAGTATTCGTTGGAGGTCGGTCTCGACGTCGTTTATCTATCTATAAAGGCGACCCCAGAAACTCAAGGAGTGTCAGTTTCTATTTCTGAAAACGCATTTAGTTTAATCGAAGGAGAAAACTTAGTCGCAGTTACTTTGGTAGATGCAAATGGAAATACTGCCGTATATAACATTAAAGTCAACAAAGTTCCACCTAAATCTAACAACAACTATTTATCGAGTTTGAAGATCGAAGATTATCAATTTAACTTCGATCCGGCGAAGAACGTCTATGAGTTAGAAATAGGTAAAGATCTAAGTCTTAATATCAGCGCTGTTACTCAAGATACTAAATCCACTTATGAAATTATAGGAAACGTGAATTTACATACCGGTTCGGTTATAACTATAAAAGTTACTGCCGAAGACGGAAGTGTAAGGGATTATGTAATCAATATCAAAAGAGTATTCAATATCATGGATTATTGGATTTATATTGTAATCGCTTTATTGTTGCTATTATTGGGAATACTTTTGATAATAAGTAAAAAGAAAAAAAACAAGAAAAAGTTAGGACCACAGACTATCGATGGACAACAAGAGACTGCAGGTGTAGTTCAAGAGATAACTTCGCAGAACGTCGCTCCTATTGAGCCACAGAATGGCGAGGAAAACGTTTCAGTTATGGCGGATGTTCAAGCTGGTACTTTAAAGATAATAGAACCGACAGATATAGAAAAGACAGACGATTCTAGTAATAAAGTTGACGAGGAAAATAGTCCAACTGAAATATTCGAATTGTGATATCGACTTCAAAGAAAAGTTCTTTGAAGTTTTGTTTTTGTGCTGGATATCGTTCGAATTTCGGTGGAACATTAACTTGGAGGTTAGTCTTAAACTGTCTATTTAGATATTTCGCTACTCAATATCTTTGCCACTTAGTATTTATGAGATTTTTATCTCAATTTTTTTTGGCAAAAAGAATTAACCAAAAATTAAATCTAATAAAAATCTAAAAATGACAAATTTACTTAATCGTATCAAAAGTAGCCAAAAACAGAACATCTGTTCAACATTTCGACATTTTTTCATAAAAAAATGAGAAAAATGAAAGTTTTCCGGAATAATAATAGTAGAGGGGTTAAAAAACGATCTTAGAAAGGAAATATATGAAATGGTCCAAAAATTGATGTTAAAAAATGACAACCTGACGCCTCTAGTAATAGACAACAAGATTACGAGGTTATACAGGACAAAACTATTACGCAGAACTGAATGGAGTGAAGATACACTCGTCCCTATTACATACGACGTCATGTTTAAGACGATGATCGCCAACACGAAAAGGAAAGTATTTCTTTGTAGGCTGCTATCTCATATCTTCAATCTATCAGAGAAAGAAGTGTTTGAAAATTTTACCTTTATTAAAGGAGAACTAGATAAGGATAATTTATTCCAAAAAGGAGAACGAGTGGACTTAGTAGGAAAACTCTACGGTTCTATAATAAACGTCGAGATGAACAAAACGTCGATACTCGATAGAAACGTCGAATACTTAGAAAGGATCTCACGTGAAGAAGTCTTAGTAGGCTGTGACGATTCAGTATATAAGGTAAACGCGTTCCAAATAAACCTGAACGACGTATGTTATAAAGATGATGAGATAATAAGTTATTTTTGGATGAAGGATGGTAAAGGGCGAGCGATAGGTAACAAAGTTTTGATAAATATAAGTATTCCATTGATCAGGAAAAAGTTTTATACTGAAGGTGCAGAAAAATTAAATGAATTAGAAAGATTAATATTTATAATGACGACGACAGATAAAAGAGAAGCAAAGAAATTAGCAAGGAGAGATGAATTGATGAAAAGATATATAAAAGAAGCAAAGCAAGTGGAGGAGGCTGTACTACCATACTATTACGACTTGGAAGTCGATTATAAAACTCTATTTAGAGAAGAAGGCCGCGAAGAAGGTCATGAAGAAGGCAGGAAAGAAGGCAGGAAAGAAGAAAGAGAATATAACCAAAGGAGACTTATAGCCTCAGCGAAAAGATTATATGATATAGGAACTTCTCTTGACGACATTAAAGAATGCTTGAGTCTTTCTAAAGAAGAGATAAACGAAGTTAAAAGTTTGATTGCATCTTAATGCAAGGAGCGATGTGGAAAATAAGAAACAAAATCGAATTTGGTTTGATATACTTAAAATTATTAAGAGATTAAATCTTGATGACTAGAGATTTTATTTAGCTGAATTAGGGAAGATAGCGCATCGATTTGAAAAAATTAATGGGTTTTGCCGTAACTCTTTTTTATTTTGTGAATTTTTTGTGAAAATTTTGCAAAAAGTACTTGAAAATACTAGAAAACCCTGTATAATGGAAGTTGGTTTGACTGCTTAGATGTGCGAGGTTGCTGATACGCCACGATAAGTTGACAGAATTTTAAAGATGACAATCAGGTAATTCACACGGAGCAAGTTTATACTAGATGTAAACGAAGGGAGGACATGCAAATGTCAAATAACACATGCCGTATTAGACTGAAAGCTTATGACTATCGTCTTTTAGACACAGCTTGCGGGAAAATACTAGAAACTGTTAAAAGAACTGGAGGAGAGATATCTGGTCCAGTACCACTTCCAACGGAGATTGAGAAGGTTACTGTACTAAGATCTGTTCACAAGTACAAAGATGCGAGAGAGCAATTCGAGCGTCGTACTCACAACAGACTAATCGATATCAAGAATCCAAGCAAAGAGACGATCGATGCGATGGGTAGACTAGATTTACCAAGCGGTGTCGGTATCGAAATCAAAACGAAATAAGAAAGACGGAGGTATATAGATGAAGAAAGGAATCTTAGGTCGTAAAGCCGGAATGACTCAGGTCTTTACGAAAGAAGGAAAAGTAATTCCTGTCACAGTTGTCGAAGTAGAGCCAAATGTCATCACTCAAATCAAAACGAAAGAGAATGACGGATACGAAGCAATACAAGTCGGTATCGTTGACAGAAAAGAAAAAAATGCTACAAAAGCTAGCATCGGACATGCCAAAAAGGCAAATACAAATCCTAAGCGCTTCTTAAAGGAAATCAGAGATGTCAATGTTGCTGATTATGCGCTAGGTCAAGTTCTAACTTCTAGCGTTTTCACTGCTGGTGAGTTAGTCGACGTAACAGGAACATCTAAAGGAAAAGGTTTCCAAGGTGTTATTAAAAGACATGGACAAAGCGAGGGACCAAAGACACATGGTTCTAGATATCATAGAAGACCTGGTTCAATGGGAACTATGCGTCCAATGCGTGTTCTAAAAGGTAAAAATCTTGCTGGACATATGGGTAATGAAACAGTTACTGTTCAAAATTTAGAGATTATCGAAGTCAATGAGGCTGAGAATTATATCTTAGTAAGCGGTAACGTTCCAGGACCAAAAAATTCTTTAGTTTTAATTAAAAATGCTGTCAAAGGTGGAAGCGTAACTCCTAAGGAGATAATCACTTTTGGTGATAGTGCAAGTGAAGTTATCGAAGAGACTTCTGCGAACGTCGAACCAAATGTCGTAGAAGAAAGCACAGTCACTACTGAAGTAGAGGAAACTCCTACAGAAGAAACTGCTCCAGTTGAGGAAGCAACTGAAACTACAGAATCTCAAGAAGAGGAAGAAAAAGCGGAAGCTTAATTCTTGTGAAAGGAGATACTAACGATGAAAAAGACTAATGTTATTAACCTTAAAGGTGAAAATGTTAAAGAATTAAAACTAAATGAAAGTATCTTTGGCATCGAGCCAAACGATATAGTCTTGAAGAAAGCGTTGAGATTACAACTGGATTCTTTGAGACAAGGAACAGCAAAAACTAAAAACCGCAGAGAAGTTTCAGGTGGAGGACGCAAGCCTTACCGTCAAAAAGGTACTGGTAATGCTCGTCAAGGTTCTATTCGTGCTACACAATATAGACACGGTGGAATCGTATTTGGACCTACACCTCGTGACTACGGTTTCAAGATGAACAAGAAAGAAAGAGTTTTAGCGATGAAATCTGCTTTAAGTTATAAGCTAGCTCAAGATGAATTAGTCATCGTCGACAGCGTAGAACTTAAAGATATGAAAACTAAAGCTGTTAAAAATTTAATAGAGACATTAAAGTTAGAAGGCAAAGTATTGTTCGTAACTAAAGGCGAAGCTGAGAACCTTTACATGGCTACTCGCAACCTCGGTTATGCAGATGCTATAATGGCCGAAGACTTAAATGTATTGGATATTGTCAACTCTGATACTTTAGTATTAGATGAAGAAGCAGTATCTGTATTAGAGGAGGCGTTCAACTAATGCATTACGGAGATATAATCATTGCTCCAGTTATCACTGAGAAAGCAAGCATCGTCGCAGGCGATGGAAAGACTTATGTGTTCAAAGTAAATAAGGACGCTAACAAATTCCAAATTAAGGATGCTGTAGAAAAAGCATTCAACGTCAAAGTGGCAAAGATTACTACGTTGAATACGAAGGCTAAAAATAAACGCGTCGGAAGATATGCTGGAAAGACAAAAACTTATAAGAAAGCTTATGTTACCCTTGTAGACGGTGACAAGATAGAATTATAATAGGAGGAACTATATATGGCAATTAAGAAATATAAACCTACCACAAATGGTAGACGTGGAATGTCAACGCTTCTAAACGAAGAAATTACAACTAGTACTCCAGAGAAAAGTCTACTCGTTTCAAAAAACAAAAGCGGTGGACGTAACAATTTAGGTAGAACTACTGTAAATCATATCGGTGGTGGAGCTAAACAGAAGTATCGTGTCATCGATTTTAAGAGAAATAAGCACGGAGTTCCTGCAAGAGTAGCTACTATCGAATACGATCCTAATAGAAGTGCAAACATAGCATTACTTATATATAAAGACGGTGAGAAGAGATATATCTTAGCACCTAAAGATTTGAAAGTAGATACGATCGTCGAAAGTGGAGAAAGTGTCGACATCAAAGTCGGAAATGCACTTCCACTACAATGCATTCCGGTCGGAACTGTTGTACACAACATAGAACTTAAACCTGGAAAAGGTGGAGAACTAGCAAGAAGTGCTGGAACGAGCGCTCAGATCATGGGTAGAGAAGGAAAATACGTTTTACTTCGCTTACAGAGTGGCGAAATGCGTAAAGTTCTTGGAACTTGTATGGCTACGGTCGGTGTCGTTGGAAACGAGGACTACGAACTAGTAAACATCGGAAAAGCAGGACGTAAAAGACACATGGGTGTTAGACCTACTAACAGAGGTTCTGTCATGAACCCTAACGATCACCCACACGGTGGTGGAGAAGGACGTACGCCAGTCGGACGTAAAGCTCCTATGACTCCATGGGGTAAACCTGCACTCGGTCTTAAAACTCGTAAAAATAAAAAGGCTTCTGACAAATTAATAGTCAGTAGAAGAAAGAAATAGGTGAGAGAGAATGGCAAGAAGTTTAAAAAAAGGACCTTACGTTGCTAAACATCTTATGAAGAAGGTTCAAGCAGCTAAAAATAGTCCAAAAAAAGAAGTAATCAAGACTTGGTCTCGTCGTTCTACTATTTATCCAGATTTTATCGGATTAACTTTCGCAGTTCACAACGGTAAAGATTTTATACCAGTTTATGTGACTGAAGAGATGGTCGGTCATAAGTTAGGTGAATTTGCATTAACTCGTAAATTTACTGGACACGGCGGAAATAAGTAGGAGGGTAATGAATGGAAACATATGCAATACATAAAGGTGCCCCAGTAGCTCCTAGAAAAGCAAGAATGACAATCGACCTTATAAGAGGTAAGAAAGTCGGCGACGCTAGAGCGATTCTTGCAGGTACTAACACAAAGTCTAGTAGACTTATCGTAAAAGTTCTAAATTCTGCTGTGGCTAATGCTACTAACAATTTGGGATTAAACGAAAGTGACTTAGTCGTATCTGAATGTTACATCAACCCAGGACAAACTTTGAAGAGAATCAAGTTCGGTTCTAGATCACGTGTAAATAGACACGACCATAGAACTAGTCACATCGTAGTAAAAGTTTCAGATAATAAGACTGAAACTGTAAAGGAGGCAAAATAATGGGACAAAAGGTCAATCCTAACGGTTTAAGATTAGGGGTCAATAAAGACTGGAAGAGTAGATGGTACTCAAAGAAAAACGATTTTGCTGACACACTTTTGAACGATATAAAGGTTCGTGAATACTTATTCAAGAAACTTAAAGATGCGGCAGTATCTAACATATCTATCGAAAGAAACAACACGAATAGAACTAACGTTAAAATATCTACTGCTAGACCTGGAGTAATAATCGGTCAAGGCGGAAAAGAAATAGAAGTTCTACGTAATGAATTAAAGAAATTGACTGGTGAAGACGTATACGTCCAAATCGTAGAAGTTAAAAATCCAGACATGAATGCTCAGTTGGTTGCAGATTCTATCGCTAGCCAAATCGAGAATAGAGCATCATTCAGAAATGCTCAAAAACGCGCTATCAGAAACACTATGAAAGCTGGGGCAAAAGGTATTAAAACTAAAGTTTC
>CASRZA010000017.1 GCA_949439935.1 uncultured Bacilli bacterium | reverse complement strand
TGTATTTTGATAAAGAAGTGCCAAAAATAGAGATAGGAGATATATCGATACCTATTCAAGATGGTAATCCTAATTTTGCAAACCCTGCGACAACCGACGAGACGGCAGATGGACTATTCAGTATGGCAGATGACTATGGGACGAGTTACTATTATAGAGGAACAGCACCAAATAACTACATCAAATTTGGAAAGAACTCAAGTGGTCAAGATATGTGGTGGAGAATAATCAGATTCAATGGAGACGGTTCGATCAGGATGCAGTATGATGGAGCAGGTACATCAGGAACTAATACATATACGAGAGGATTTGCCTTGACGAGTCAAAAATGGAATACGACATATGATGATGCGAAGTATGTAGGATGGATGTTTGGAGGATCGAATGGAACAGCGAGTACTTCAAAGACTCAAGCGCAGACAAATCAAACGAATTCAGAGATCAAGACAGCAGTGGAAGCCTGGTATAAAAGTAACATAGTAGATACAGGATATAGTAATTATGTCCACGATGCAATCTTCTGTAATGACAGAAGCATACCAGGAAAGAGTCAAACAGGGTGGACAGATGACACAGGATTAGGATATGGAAAGAATGCAACAGGATATGGAGCGTATGCCAGAAGTGGAGTAGAATCAGTAAACTACAATAACGTAAGACCTCAATTCACATGTCCACAAGACAACGACAAATTCACAGTAAGTGCAGAAAACGGAGGAAATGGAAACTCAACATATCCAGTAGGATTGATCACAGCAGATGAGATAGTAGCAGCAGGAAGCGGAAAGTATGCAACAGCAAATAGTAGTTATTACCTCTACAAAGGAAGTTGGTACTGGTCGTTCTCGCCTAGCAACATGGGCAGTGCTTATGCTAATGTGTTCAATGTCAATACTTACGGTAATCTGGGCCATGCGGACGTCAACTACACCGGCGGTGCGGTCGCTCCAGTAATCAATATTAAACCAGAATACCTAAGTCAGTTCGAAGGACGAGGTACTATCGATTCGCCGTTTACGATGAAATAGAACTAAGATTAAGAGTCGTGTGAAGAGAAATGCTTTGAGGTATAAGGCATTTTTCTTTTTCTTTAAAATGTGGTACAATATCTTAAGAAAAGAGATGATTCGATGAAAGATTTAAAAGTAGTTTTTATGGGTACTCCAGAATTTGCCGTATCTATTTTAGAAAGTCTAATAGAAAACGTAGATGTAGTCATGGTCGTCAGTCAACCAGATAAGCCGGTCGGTCGCAAAAGAGTGCTGACTCCTTCACCAGTAAAAGTCTGTGCATTAGATCACGGCATAAAGGTATTCGCTCCAGATAGGATACGTTCGGATTTTAAAGAGATCGTGGATGCTGAACCCGATATGATAGTTACATGTGCCTATGGACAGATAATACCTAAAGAATTGATCGAATTACCTAAATATGGGTGTATAAACGTTCACGCTTCGCTTTTACCAAAATATAGAGGTGGTGCACCGATCCATCGAGCTATAATCGAAGGAGAAAAAGAAACGGGCATTACAATCATGTATATGGACGAAGGAATGGATAGTGGAGATATAATAACAAAAAGAGTCGTCCCTATAAGTGAAGAAGATACTTTAGATACTCTCTCTAAAGAACTCGCAACGGTAGGAAGTGAATTGCTCATCGAAACGATTCCAAGCATAATAGATGGTACTAACGAAAGAATAGTACAAGATGAAAAAGAGGTAACTTTTGGCTATGTCATAACCAAGGAAGACGAACTGATCGACTTTAATTCCACTTCGTTAGAAATATACAATAAAATAAGAGGTCTCAACTCGAATCCAGGAGCATACTTTATCTTAGAAGGAAAACACATCAAAGTGTATGCTTCGACTATAGGAGATAAAAAAGGTACAGTTTCTAGGATCAATAACGTTTACGAGGACGGTTTAGGGATCGGTACGAAAGATGGGGAGATCATCATAACCGAGATTAAACCGGAAGGAAAAAATAAAATTGCCGTCAAGGATTATCTAAATGGGAAAGATAAAAGTAAATTAAGAGGAATGACTGTAAATGATAGAGTGGATTAAAAATCTTAGAAGCACCGAAAAGGGGAAGACCCTGTTTAAATTTATTCTATACATGATATTTTTCCTATTCGTCTTGTGTTTAGTTATGATTACTAATGCTGTAAAACCTCCTAGAAAATATTATAATAATTCAAGCGAGAGTCGATTTGTAGAAAGCGTAAAAGAACCTCTTAAAGAACTATCTTATTTTGAAAAGCAAAAGAAATTATATAGTGGACATTACGATTTCACTTATCGTATAAAAGGAGAATATTTTGCAGAATATAACGGAGAATTTAATGATGGAAAGGTTGTAGGTTATAGAGAAACAGAGGACGATTTGATTAAGTATTCGATCGAAGATGGCAAGGTATATCTAAACGAGTTTACTGGAAAGAAAGAGTATGATGAGCTGTATTTAAACTTTGAGCCATCTTTCTTCGATCTAGATGGTATTTTTCAAAAACTTAATTCGGCTAGTTCTAAAATAGAAAAAAATACCGACGAAAAACGCTACAATTATGAAAATTTAGACGGCTATACGTTCGTAGTTACGACAGATAGATTATCCATTATCTCTATAGAAATCTATAACGATACTATAAAATATGAGTTCGTCTTTGACTATCGATAGGAGGAGATTTTATGAAAGAAAAGATTAAAGGAAATAATTATGTCTATTGGGGCATAACTTTGTTTTCGGTCATCGCAGCATCTATATTATTGTTCTTTACCTTTTTAAATTTTAACATAATCTTAAAATGGATCATAAAGGTGTTCATAGCATTAGAACCTATACTTTTAGGCTTGCTATTCGCATATCTTTTGTCACCGATGGTAAAAGTGATAGATAGATTTATTTCGAAGAAATTGATCGACTTTATCGATGATAAGTTGAAGAAAAAATTTAAAAATAAAACCAAGATTTCGCGCATTTTTTCGATCTTTTTAACTTATTTAACAACATTCTTGATAATCGTATTATTCGTTAAATTTGTAATTCCGAGTCTCTTCGATAGCTTAAATATGATGCTTACTAACATACCAGCATATTTGAACAATCTATATGATTCTCTAAAAGATATGGTTAAGAATAATCCCGAATTAGAAAATTTGATCGATCAGTGGAATACCGATATAATTTCGTCCGTAAAAAGTATCGTGCTCCCTTCTATGGATATGATAATCGCGAATATTACGGTCGGAATATCGTCTATCTTGAAGTGGACTATCAACATCTTAATCGGATTGATCGTCTCGGTCTACCTAGTGTATGATAAAGATTCGTTCATAGCAGGTACTAAGAAAGTCCTAAAGGCTTTGTTACCTTCGAGAATATATAGTACAGTTATGACGACTCTCGGATATACCGACAAGGTATTTGGAGGGTTTATGGTGGCAAAGATAATAGATTCGCTGATAATCGGCGTTTTAACTTTTCTAATAATTTCGATTTTTAGGATACCTTATGCTCTGATCATTTCGGTGATCGTCGGTATTACCAACATCATCCCTTATTTTGGACCATTTTTGGGGGCAATTCCGTGTGTCGCACTTCTTCTAGTGATAGATCCGACGAAGAGTTTGACATTCGCAATTTTGATCTTCTTGATTCATCAGTTCGATTGGACCATTTTAGGCCCGAAGCGCAGCGGAAATAGAACAGGAGTTAAGAGTTTCTGGGTGTTATTTTCGATACTCTTATTCGGCCATTTGTTCGGATTTATCGGCATGATCTTTGGAGTTCCTATATTCGCCGTGATACAATCCGTTCTCGCAAATCTTATCGATAAAAGGCTTGCGAAAAAAACTTTGTGATGATATAATTAATCCTAGAATAGAGGGACTCGTGTATGGCAGGGAATAACGATAAATACGCTTATTATGCAACTTTTCCAACTAACATTTTGCTTGCTGCGAAAGAGTTATTAAAAAGTATGCCAGCTTTCTACAATAACATCTATTTTTCTACAAAATATGCGAATGCCTTATGGAATGGAGAAAGCGACGACATCTTTGCAAACGTCACGATCTTGACAGAAGTCGATAAGATCGACAAACTGAGAAATATCATCAAAAGCAACTTTCTTTATATAAACGATTGGGATTCTTTAAGAAATACTAACGGAGAAGACTATGGGTTCAGCTTTATAGCCGGTCACGTCAAGTATATACTTTTGACTTTTAGAGAGACTCCTGAAGGTTATGTCGTAAGGAGTTACGATGCAGATAGGGGAGACTGCTATGAGACGACCATAAGCGTCGATAAGAAGTATTTTCTAGACGTATCGATGAAAGAAAACGGAGAATTCGTGCGTATATGCGATTTCAATTTAGAATATATAAACAATAACAACTCTAAAAAGTTTAGAGCACAAAAAAAAGCAGAGCCCGAAATGATAATATATAAGAAAGAGGGCTATGCAATAACGAACATGTACCTATTGTTCCTACTCGCGGTAATATGTCTTTTGGTGGTGTGGGTTGCTTACTGTTATATAAAGTTTAGAGTTCTCGGCTAACCGAGGGCGACGTCTAAGATCATCATTATGATAAAACCTATCAACGTGAAGAAGGCCATGAGGTCTTTTCTTTTGTTCGTTTGACTTTCTGGGATAATCTCTTCGACGACGACGTATATCATCGCGCCGGCTGCAAAAGCTAAAGAGATAGGCAAGATCCATTCGATCTGGAGAACTAGAAGTGCTCCTAGTACTCCGGCTATCGGTTCGACTATACCACTTATCTGTCCCAAAAAGAACGCTTTTTTGCGAGACATACCGCTTCTTCTCAACGGTAGAGAAATGCTAGATCCTTCTGGGAAGTTTTGTATTCCTATCCCGAGAGCTAACATGAGTGCACTCGACGCCGTTATTCCACCATATATAAGTGAACCGAATGTCAATCCTACGACCATACCTTCCGGTATGTTGTGCATCGTAATCGAAAGCATCAACATAAAATTTTTCTTATCGGTGGAATTTTTTAATACCCTAGAACTAACTTTGTCCGTAATGAACAGCAGTACGCCTCCTAAAAAAAATCCGACAGAGACGATCAACCAAGGAATTTGTCCTAAAGATTCAGCTCTATCTATGGCAGGAGCGATCAGACTGAAGAAAGAGGCTGCAATCATGACTCCGCCCGCGACCCCGAGGAGTGCATCCATGACGTTTCGATTTACTTTTTTAAAGAAGAATACGAGGGCACTTCCTGCAATGGTAAACGAATATGTCATAAGCGTCGCCAAGAAGGCTTGCATCACGGGATTTAGACTTTCAAAATAATTTAACATTAAAATATCACCCTACTAATAAAATATGTAGGGTTTTCTATTATGTCCGAGACGTGTGCCTAAGGAACTGGGTCATAGCCGCCTTTACTCATAGGATTACACCTTATAATTCGTTTGATCGTGAGATACGATCCTTTTATAGCACCGTATTTTTCGATAGCAATTAAAGCATATTCTGAACAAGTTGGAAAATACTTGCAGTAATTATGCGATTTAAAAGGAATTTTTTTATATAGTTTTATAAATTTAATTAAAATCCATTTCATATCTAGATTCGCCTCACCTAAAAACATTATACATCAAAAGTATTTTTAGGAAAATCATTTTATTTTTGTAAATCTTTATGTTATAATACTTGTCACTGGAGTTGAATAGCATGAATTATTTTGAAGAAAGAGTACAACAAACTCTATTTAAAGAGAGATATATTGCATTAGAAAGGAAATACGCTATACCATCAGTGTGTAGACTCGCTTTCGATCTCAAGAATAAAATGGCCGTTCATTCACGATTTGACGGGGATGTATTCATTAGACTTTTTAGGTCTTCCGACAAAAGAACTGTCGTAGCGTTCAAATACAGAGATGCCGATTCTTATTTAATATTAAAGTTTTTTTCTAAAAACGGCAATAAAAGGCAGAAGATGCCTGTCCAAGTAGTCGCTATGAAGGGCGAAGAGGCATTTTTCATTTTGAAGGCTATTTCGAGAGAGATACATAGTTTTTTCGGCGAATTAGATTCATATTGTGACGCTATGTATTCAGGTTTACATTTAAACTATATCTTCGATGTCTCTAAGATGACTGGAACTTTCGTTTTTGAAAATGGCCTCGGCGAAGAAGAAATGGAATATGATGAAGATACTTTCGGTGGGATTCGTTTTTGAGGGAACTTTGACGTTAGAATAGGATAATGATCAACAAAAAATCTTTAGCAATACTTATATGTGTAGTTACCTTAATCGGTGCTGTGCTCGGAATCAACGTATATATCGGCGATCAGGATTTGAGATTATCCGACGTGAGTGGTGCGAAATAATCTAGTAGATACTTAAAAAAGTCAATTTGCTATTTATGGCAGTTGGCTTTTTTATATAAAATACACTCCCTTGCGGTAATATTATTTTTGTGCTATAATAAATTTTAGAAGGAAGGAAGAGTTTATGAAAAAGTTTTTTTTACCATGCTTGGTAATCGGTTCTCTATTTGTTGCAACAGGATGTGGCAAAGAAGAGGAATCTAAGGTTCTTACTTGTACAAGAACAGCTACTTTACAGGAAGGCGTAGATATGGACTTAAATTACAAAGTCACTTATAAAGGAGACTATGTTCTATTGGTCGAATCTGAAGAGTCTGTAACGGCTGATGATAAAAAGATCTTAGAAACTATGAAGACTTCAGTTGAAGAGACTTATGCACCGTATAAGGATTTAGAACATTACGATTATGAAGTAAAGATCGATGGAAAGAAACTTATCAGCAAAGCAACTATAAATTATGAGAAGCTTGATATCGATAAATTTGTCGAGATCGATGAGTCTAGCAAATTACTTATCAAAGATGGCAAAGTGAAAATTGAAGACTTGAAAGCGGTTTATGAAGCAAGTGGAGCAACATGTAAATAAGGCTTTGATGCTTCTTTTTTTGTTCTAAAAATATTTTTTTTAAATATTTTTTATTAGGTGGTAAATTTTGAAAAAAGTATTATTTTCTTTATTATGTTTGTTTTCTTTAATGGGAAGTGTAAGGGCAGCAGAATTAGTAGAAAATGCTAAAAGTGCAATTTTGATAGAGGCATCTACTGGTGAAGTATTATACGAGATGAACGCCGACGAAGCGTTGGCTCCAGCGTCTATGACTAAGATCATGACTCTTCTTCTGACGATGGAAGCTATAGAAAAAGGACAGATAGGGTTACAAGATAACGTTTTAGTAAGTGAAAATGCCGCGAATATGGGTGGAAGCCAAGTTTTTTTAGAAGCAGGTAGTCAGTATACTTTAGATGAAATCATCAAAGCCGTATGTATTGCAAGTGGAAACGATGCAGCAGTAGTCTTAGCAGAAGCGATAGGTGGAAGCATAGATAATTTTGTCGACATGATGAATAAGCGTGCGAAGGAATTGGGACTTACGAGCACACATTTTGTAAACGTATATGGACTAGACGCAGACGGACATCTATCTAGTGCTAGAGATATGGCTAAGATGGCTAGAGAACTCATCAAACACGAGTTAATATTACAGTATTCTAGTATATATGAAGAATATTTAAAAAAGAAAGATGGCTCTAGCTTGTGGATGGTAAATACAAATAAGTTAGTTAGATTCTATCAAGGCGTAGATGGTCTCAAGACAGGTTATACGGGGAATGCAGGATACTGTTTGACGGCGACTGGAAAATGGAAAGATATGAGACTAATAAGTGTCGTCATGGGCGAACCTGATCAAGATGCAAGATCTAAAGATACAGTTTCACTTTTGAATTTTGGAAAAAGTTCTTATAAAGTAAATACAATCTTGGATAGTGGTAAATCTGTCGGTACCATAGATATAGATCTCGGCGAAAAACTTAAAGAGGATGTCGTCATCGAAGGTAACGTGACAGATTTAGTTAAAGTAAATGAAGCAGAAAAAAAGTATACGTATGATCTAAAGTTAGACAAAGTTAAAGCGCCTGTTAAAAAAGGCGATAAAGTAGGAGAGTTGAACGTCTATATAAACGATCAATTGAGTACTACTTTGAACGTTACAGTCTTACATGACGTCAAAAAGTGTTCTTTATGGACAGCATTTAAAAGGATATTTTCTGTAATCGTGACGGGAGCTCAGTCGTGAAGCTCCTTTTTTTGTTTTTACAAAAAGTGATGTATTCATTATTGCGATCATTTACGTTTTTTTTCTAACTTAAACTTAGATGATAGATGAGGGACTTTTAATTATGATGATAATTTGGTAGAATGGTATAGGAGGTTATGATTATGTTTAACTATATAACTGGTAAAGTAGCATTTTTAGAGAGCAATATGGTCGTGATTGAAAACAACGGGATAGGTTATAGCATATTCGTTGCAAATCCGTATTCTTATATGGAGGGTGAAGAGGTAACTGTCTATGTTTATAATAAAGTAGGAGAAGATGAAAACTCTCTATATGGATTTAAATCGAAGGACGAAAGGACACTTTTTTTGAAGTTGTTGTCTGTAAAAGGTTTAGGTCCTAAAGTAGGAATGGGATTCTTCGCGACGGGAAGTGTCGCGGGTATAGTAGATGCAATCGATAGGGAGAATGTCTTATATTTAAAGAAGTTTCCTAAAGTTGGAGATAAACTTGCGAAGCAGATCGTACTAGACTTAAAAGGAAAGCTTGGAAGCGTAAACGTCGAAAAGACTGACGCAGCTGTCGATTCGTTCGACCTCATAAGTGTACTAGAATCATTGGGATATAAATCGCAAGATATTAACAGGGTCGTTCCAAATGTCGACAAGAATATCGATATAGAAGACCAAGTAAAGGAAGCATTAAAACTTTTATTGAAGTAAGGGAGGTGTGCATATGCACGAGAAAGATGAAAATGTTTTGGATAAGAATAAAACCGTCGGAGACGAGTTTGAGAACAATATAAGACCCCAAAAGTTGGACGATTATGTAGGACAAGTAGATGTCAAAGAGAACATAAGAGTGTTCGTCGAAGCGGCGAAGATGAGAGACGAGTCCTTGGACCACGTGCTTTTGTATGGGCCACCTGGGTTAGGTAAAACGACGCTTGCCCACATAATCGCGAATGAACTCGGAGTAAACATCAAAACCGCGAGCGGTCCTTCTATCGAGAAAGGCGGAGATTTGGCAGCAGTTTTGTCAACTTTGGAACCCGGCGATGTGCTGTTTATCGACGAAATACACAGGATGCCTCGCATAGTCGAAGAAATCTTGTATCCTGCGATGGAGGATTTTCAGCTTGATATTATCATAGGCGCAGAAGGCAGTACAAAAAGCATAAAGATAAACCTACCACCGTTTACTTTGGTGGGTGCGACGACGAGAAGTGGAGATCTATCGAGTCCTTTGAGAGACAGGTTCGGTATCATATGTAAATTGAACTATTATACTCACGAAGAACTTAAGGACATAGTCAGACGGACGAGCAATATAGTCGGCATAGACATAGAAGACGACGCGGCCATGGAACTTGCGAAGCGAAGTAGGAAAACTCCACGTATTGCAAATAGGCTTTATAAGCGCGTGAGAGACTTTGCAATGGTAGGTGGCGACAAAGTCATCAATTTGGGCGTTACTAAGAAAGCTTTGGATAGATTGAAAGTAGACAGTTATGGATTAGACGAAATAGATATCGAATATTTAAAGAGTTTGATACAGAAATTTAATGGAGGTCCAGTAGGATTAGAAACTATTGCTACTTCCATAGGAGAAGAAGTGACGACGATCGAAGACGTAGTAGAACCTTTCTTATTACAAGAAGGTTTTGTAAAGCGGACGAGAAGTGGTAGAATGGCAACGGAGAAAGCCTACGATCATTTAGGAATAAACCACAGTTATACGCTTTTCGACGTCGAAGAATAGCTCTAAAAAGATAGAAGTCCGACCAAAAACGTGTAATTGAATACAAAAAGTGCTACCAAAACCGTGTAAATCGTTGATTTTATAGGTGTTAGATGCTATAGTGTTAAGGAAAGAAAACGAAAAATTATTCTTTCTATTTATAAATGACAAATTCAAGGAAGTGTTTTTATGAACATAGATGATTATAATTATGATTTACCACAAGAATTAATAGCTCAAACGCCACTTAAAGATAGAAGTTCTTCGAGACTGTTAGTTCTAGATAGAGAAAGTAAAACCTATGAAGATAGGGTCTTTACAGATATAATAGATGAACTCGTTTCTGGAGACGTATTGGTAATAAACGATACGAAGGTAATTCCGGCAAGATTGATAGGTTTGAAAGAAGAAACGGGTGCAAGGATAGAGATCTTACTTTTAAAAAATATCGAAGGCGATGTATGGGAAGCTCTATCTAAGCCTACTAAAAGATTGCACGAGGGTACGATAGTAGACTTCGGAGAAGGGCTTCTGAAAGCGAAAGTTTTAGAGATTTTAGGCGAAGGAATTGTCCATGTCTCATTGATATATGAGGGGATTTTGATGGAAGTTTTGGAGAAACTCGGAACCATGCCGCTTCCACCATACATCCACGAGGAACTCAAAGAGCAAGGTCGATATCAGACGGTCTATGCCGAAATTCCTGGGAGCGCAGCTGCACCGACAGCGGGACTTCACTTCACGGATGAATTGTTGAAACAGATAGAAGAAAAAGGTGTGAAAATAGCGCATGTAACTTTGCACGTCGGACTCGGTACTTTTAGACCTGTCGAAGAAAGTGACATACGCATGCATAAGATGCACACAGAACATTTCCTTATGAGCAAAGAAACGGCTGATATCTTAAACGAGGCAAAAGCAAAAGACAATAGGATAGTTGCTGTAGGTACGACGAGCGTAAGGACTCTCGAGTCGGTTATGAGTAAATACGGAACATTCAAGGAATGTGAAGAAGATACGGCGATCTTCATCTATCCAGGTTATGAATTTAAAGCAGTAGATGCGATGATTACGAATTTTCACTTGCCTAAGAGCACTCTCATAATGCTGATAAGTGCCTTCGCTGGTAGGGAGTTCGTTTTAGAAGCATACGAGCATGCAGTTTTAGAAGAGTACAGGTTTTTCTCATTCGGAGATGCGATGTTTATAAAATGATTGGAGTTGATTTTGCGTGAAAGTAAAATATAATTTAAAAAAAACCGAAGCTCATACGAAGGCGCGGTTAGGAGAGATCGAGTGGAACGGAAAAACTTTCGAGACACCGATGTTCATGCCTGTTGGAACTCAGGCTACAGTCAAGACTTTGAGCCCTGAGGAAGTCATCGAATGTGGCTCAGGCATAGTGCTTGCAAACACATATCATTTATGGCTTAGACCTGGCGAAGATATCGTCAAAGAGGGTGGTGGAATCCACGAGTTTATGAATTACCATAACGGCCCTATTTTGACGGATTCTGGTGGGTATCAAGTGTTCAGTTTGGCTCACTCTAAAGATATCAGCGAAGAAGGAGTCAAATTTAAAAATCAGTACGACGGTTCTCCTTTGTTCTTGACTCCAGAAAAGTCGATCGCCATACAAGAAGCTTTGGGAAGCGACATCATGATGAGTTTCGACGAATGTTTGGCTGCGAGTGCGCCTTATGAATATCAAAAAGCAAGTGTAGAAAGGACCATACGATGGGCCAAAAGAGGAAAAGACGCACATAAGACAGAAGACCAGTGCCTATTTGGAATAGTGCAAGGTGGTCCTTATGAAGATCTGAGAAAGCATTCAGCCATCGAAACAGTAAAGCTCGATTTTGACGGTTATTCGATAGGAGGCGTTGCGAACGACGGGGAATCTAAAGAGGACATGTATAAAGCCATAGACTATTCTGTTCCTTATTTACCCGAAGATAAGATGCGTTATCTGATGGGAGTAGGAGATCCTATCGATTTGGTCGAAGGCGTAATACGAGGTGTAGACGTGTTCGATTGTGTTACACCGACTAGATTAGCAAGGCACGGCAATGCCTATACAAAATATGGAAAACTGAACATTAAAAATAGTAAGTATAAGAGAGACTTCTCTCCCCTCAGCGAGCAATGCGACTGTTATGCTTGTAAACACTATACGAAAGCTTATATTCACCACTTAATAAAGTGTGACGAAGTGTTCGGGGCAAGACTCTTATCGATCCACAACATCCGTTTTCTAATACATTTAACGGAGGAATTGAGAGAAGCCATTAAAAATGACAATATTTTAGAATTCAGAGATAGATTTATCGAGGACTATTATGGACAAAAACAGTAAAATCGTAACTATCTGTTTAGCAGTTATGATAGTAGGGGTCGTCGTGATTGCAACCTCTCTAAAAGTTTATAACAATCATAAAGATGACTTGCTGAAAGTTTCCAATAAAAGAATGGAAGAAGCTGCTAAGAAGTGTTCTTTAGAAGCGGTTTGTACTGAAGAGAAGACGACTTTAGGTTTTTTAATCGAAAAAGGTTATTTAGGAAAGCAAGTGCATCCGATCAGCAAGGAATTTATAGATGAAAAAACTGAGATCGTATGCGAGAATTATACTTGTAAAGTTCAGGATAATTTGTCTTGAACTTTTTAATTTATAAATATTCCTTTGAAAAAATCCTTGCTTGAAAGTAAAAGAATAGAAAAGAAAAATTTTAAAAAAAATAATAAAGTTAAATAAATTTTAAATTTAGAAAGGAAAGAAATAAAGATGCATAAACTAATTTTATGTTTAATTATTGGATGCTTAATGACAGGATGTCAACGTAATGAAAATTTAGAATCTATACTAAATTTGGAAAATAATATTCAATTAGAAACAATTTTTAAAAATAATTGCGAATATGATATGGATATTTATTATCAAAACGAGAATAATAGATTATATTTAAATTGTGTTGATAGTATTGATATTAGTGATGGACAAACTAAGAAGACTTTAAAAGAATATATTGATAAAGAAGACGTTGACCTTAACGATCTCCTGAAAAAAATAACTTCTAATTTGAGTTCTGATACCAACAACGAAAATGATATATATAAAGACGAAAAGATTATGCTTGTTTCCTGTAGTACTGTAGATGGAGATAAAAAAGATATAATTATTGGAAAAAGCAAAAATGACCATGATATTAAAAAGTTTTGCTTACCACCTCAACATACTTTAAAAGTAACTGCTATCATAACTGAATTATATGAAGATGATATGATAGTTGAAAGTGTTAACGACAGTAAAGATAAGTATAACATTACAAGAATAAGTACTTTTGAAAAAAAATTTTTTGAAAATCTAATGGTTGGCACAATTATAACCTTCTCGTATAATGGAAGTAAAGACTTAACTGATCCTCCAAAAATAAGAGCTACAGACATCAAAATTATAAAATAGCTTATTTTATAATTACAATTAAACAGTATTACTCTACTATATATGGCAATGTTCCTACAAGTTTTTGAATTTTGTAAGAGTTATTCGTTTTTCAAGAACTCTTTTAGAATTTTAGTAATCGCTCTTTTTTCGATACGCGAGACATAACTGCGAGAGATTTTCATGCTTTTGGAAATCTCTTTTTGTGTCTCTTCTAACTGATTGTTGAGTCCGTATCGACGTTCTAGTATTTTTCTTTCGCGAGGTGTTAAGACAGCCATGTATTTGTTTAATTTTTCGATCAGGTCTTGTAGATGTAACTCATCTAATATATCTTTAGATTCGTCCTTTACAACGTCGATCAAGCTTACTTCGTTGCCTTCTTTATCGTAGCCGATGGAATCAGAAAGAGATACATCTCCATTCATCTTTTTAGTCGTTCTGAAATGCATCAATATTTCGTTTTGAATACATCGGGCGGCATAAGTAGTTATCTTCGTGTTTTTTTCTGGACTGTAAGAGTCGATGCCTTTTATTAGACCGACCGTACCTATACTAATTAAATCGTCCGTCATACTTCCTTTAGAGTCGAACTTCTTTACGATGTGAGCGACTAATCTTAAGTTATGTTCTATAAGTTTGTTACGACTATCTTTATCGCCATTTAAGAGTCCTTCTATACATTTATTTTCTTTTTCTTCACTGAGTGGTTCGGGGAAGACGTTTACAGAGTAAGAACCTGTGAAAAGAGAAAAACCTTTTAAAAGACTAAGTAAAAATGTTAGCATTTTAAATCACCTAGTAAAATTCTATGGTTTTAAGTGTGAAGAATAGAACAATCTTCTCGATAAATACTGATTTTCAAAAGAAATCGAAAAGGATTTAGACTATATAGTAGGTTAACAGACGTCGCTAGGAGTGTAGATTATGTTAAAAGTGAATGCGTTTGTTTAAAAACTGTGATATACTATAGATAGTCGATAGAGGGTGAAGATGATGACAAAATTTACTTTGATGAATAAAAATGTTCCCGTGTTCGATTTTGAATATGATAGTAGTACATGTAAGATAGTAAGTTTTGAAAGAAATTATCCCAACAATGAAAAGTACGCGCCATTTGGATCGATTAAGGATGGCGTTATAAATAAGAGAAGATTCAATATATGGTGGAAGAATAGGCAGATTCCTGCTTCTCGTAATGGTCTCAAAGAAGTATTATATCGAAGTGGTCTATACGATATGAATTTTTTCGATCTATTAGATGAGAAGGCCTATTGTCTATCGTTGAGTGATCAATATTGGGTTAAAAAAGTGGGCGACGATGTCTCGTGGAAAGATATAAATTTCTTCGATAACGAGTTTTCGGAAGATATCGGGAAAGTCTTATTTGAAGGTGGAAAAACTTCATTAGAATTAAACTTGAATACTCCCGATATGACGAGCAATGGCAACTATGAGAAGAAATGGAAAATAGTAGAGGGAGATAGATATTTAATAAAAGCAGGAAGCAAAGTTTTCAATCAAGAACCTTACAACGAAATGATTGCTTCGAGACTTTATGAGAGACTTTTAAACGAAGACGAATACGTAAAGTATGATATCATTTACGATGACGAAAGGGCTTTATCTATTTGTAAAAATTTTATTACAAAAGATACTGAATTGATACCTGCATGGAAGATAAATGAACTTTATGAAGTTAGAGAAAACGAGAATAAATACGAACATTATGTAAAATGCTTAAACGAGTTGAACGTACCAAATGCTAGAGAACTTACCGATAAAATGATAATATGTGATTTTTTACTCGCGAATAAAGATAGACATATGAACAACTTCGGAGTCATCAGAAGCGTGGAGACTTTAGAGTTCGAGAGAGTCGCGCCTCTTTTTGACAACGGGTGTTCGTTGTGGTTTGACGAGAACGATGCGCATGTAGGCAACTTTTTCTTGACTAAGCCATTTGACGATTTTGAAGAAAATCAAATCGCATTTGTAAAGAACTTGGACTGGTTCGACGCGAAAAAGTTAGATGGATTCGCAGCTGAAATAAGAAACATCCTTTCAGGCAATAAATTGTTATCGGAAGTGAGAATAGAAAAGATAGTAGAGCAGATTAACTCGAGAATAGAATTTGTACAAAGGTTACAAGAAAATATGTAAAAGGGAATAGGGCGTGGTTTTTGTGATAGGAAATATCATAGATATAGAGAGTGCTTATATAAGCGTAAAGTTGTCTTTCGATATAAGTAAGGCGAAAAATCTTTTGAATACGTTCGTCCTTATCAAGGACGAGAGTTTTCAGTTTATAGGAGAAGTCGAGAAGATCAAGGCAGGGGTAGCTATGGTCAAATTAGTAGGAGAACTTACTAATGGAAAACTTCTCTATGGAACGATAAGAAGACCTTCTTTTAAAGGAGAAGTATATCTCGTTTCGAGAGATTATGTACCTGTAATTTTAGGTTCTAATTCGAGCGAACAGGGCTTGAAGTTTGGACGCGCGAGCTTATATGATACGGACATAGGAGTCGATGTCGATTCTTTCTTCGGTTCGCACTTCGCGATATTCGGTTCTACTGGATCTGGTAAATCGTGCGGATTATCTAGAATCATGCAAAATCTATTTTGTAATAAGACACCTAAAAAAGCGAAAATCATGATCTTCGATGCTTATGGAGAATATAAAACGGCCTTTCAAAATCTACCTGGAGGAATTTTTAAAACGTATACGACGAACATACATAGTCAAGACGAGATATTGAAGGTTCCACTTTGGCTTTTAACTAAAGACGATATAGCTCTACTTTTAAACGCGACGACTAGTTCCCAACTTTTAATCATAGACAAGGCTTTAAGATTTGTAAACGTCTTTGCTAAGACAACTAAAGAAGCGCGAGACTATAAAAACAGTATCATTGCGAGTGCTCTTTTGGACATACTTTTAAGTGGCAGAAATTCGGTGCAAATCCGAGATCAAGTTTTAGCAATCTTGGCTAAATATAATACAGAAGATTTAAACGCCGATACTCAGATCGTACAGCCTGGATATATAAGGACGATCAAGATGTGCATGGCCATCGATAGGGATGGAAAGATAAGCGCGATAGAAGCTGTCGAAAATAGGTTGCAAGAATTTTTGATCGACGACATCGAACTATCTTTGCCAGATGGAAGCTACAAATATACACTAGAGGAACTGCTCGATTCTCTGGAGTTTGCTTTGATAGATGAAGGAGTATGGAAAAGCGAAGACACTTTCGACTCGATCAACTTCTTAAAAATTCGTTTACAAAACTTGATAAAAAATGATTATAGCAGGTATTTCGATTTAGACTATGCATCAAAAGTAGACTTTATAAAAGGCATATTCAAGACTTCTAACGGGACCGAGGCTCAGATAGTAAATTATAACATTAATTATATAGATGATAGGTTCGCGAAGACGATTACAAAGATATATTCGCGGCTCATATTCGACTACGCGAAAGAATTAGAAGTTAGAGCTAGTGAACCAGTGAACATCATCTTGGAAGAAGCTCACAGATACGTCCAAAATGACAGCGATATAGATGTGATCGGATACAATATCTTCGAACGAATCTGTAAAGAAGGGAGAAAGTATGGCGTCTTGATGGGATTTATTTCTCAAAGGCCTCTCGAACTTTCTGAAACGTGTATTTCACAATGTTTAAACTTTTTAATATTCAAGATGACTCATGTAAGAGATTTAGAATTTATCAAAGGTTCGGTGCCATATATCACTGAAGAGATGTTAGAGAAAATAAAATCTTTATACCCTGGAAGTGCTTTAGCTTTCGGTAAATCTTTCAACATTCCGATCGCGATCGATTTCGAGATGCCGAATCCTTCACCTCAAAGTGAGAATGCAGAAATCTATAGGATTTGGTATAGTTGAAACAAAAATTTAATTAAAAAAGAGAATCAAAATCGAGGGTGTTTTGGATCTCTTTTATTTTATTTACATCGTTAAATTGATATACTTCAAATAATGATAAATGTAAAGTAAAACTGGATTTTAACTGTAAACAATGGACGAGAAAATTTAGTTTTGCTATAATTATCTTATCGGAGGGATATAATAATGTTATACTTTAAAAGAATCAAAAGCGATTTACAAGACTTTGTAGTAATGGTCGATTCTGAACTTTCGCCTTTAGATATAGAAGAAAAATTGGGAAGCGAAGTGAATTCGCGAAATATATTGTCGAAAATTGCTGAGATTTCAAATTCGAGTGAAGACTCTATACTTTATCGCAAAGCAAAAATCTATGGAATATCTTTTCATGATGATAAGCTTTATTGGATAGACTATAAAGAATATGTTGCTATGTCTAAAATGTTTGGTGATAAATTTGAAGAGTTTCCGATCGCGATCGATGAAGACTTGGATGTTTCAGAATATACTGTAGGTAAAGAAATAGATGGAATAGGTCTTTCACATTTTGGCTTTTTTGCTCACTTTGCGTTGTTTTACAATTCTGAAAAAAGGATGACTCTACCTATGAGCGATTTTTCAACGTCAAAAAAAATTGTGCCAAACGGTGGAGAAACTGTTTCAACAGACGCAAAAACAGTTCTTGATAAGAAGAATTATTTTAGAAAAGTGAGTACAGATAGTGACGATTTTGTAATTATATATAGTGTCACTGGACCTTCTTTTCAAAAAAACGAGCAGCAAAAAACCAGATTTAACTTTTTGGAGGAAGATTTTCAATACTCTTTGAGTGAAGAAAAAACTAAAGAGATCGTTTCTTTGATCGTCAATTCTGGGGCGGATATATCCTTTAACGAAGACATAAGTTGGATTAGATACGAGGACTATGTCAGATATATGACTTCGCTACGCCTAGTTAACCCATATGTTCCCACACCTATCGAAATTGCTCATGACATAGTGATTAAACCTACGATAAGTGCATCAGAAAGTGCAAATGTCGATAAACTTTTCAACATGATAAACGATCCAAATAAGTTTGAGGTTTTACCTTCGATCAATTTAAGTGCTCTTGAGTTTAAAAAGTACCATAAAAGCGGTGCTCCATCGGGAACCGATGAGGAAGTTTTAGGCGTCGCTAAAGAGCCGTCTAATGAAGAAAAGATAGAGTCTTTAAAAACTCAAGTAGAAGAGGCTCAGCTAGTTGGAAATTATCAGTTAGCAGCTGAATTAAAACAGCAATTGGCCATCTTGGAAGCTAGTCTTTCTGCACCAGCCGGTGAACAAAAAGACGAAGATTTAACTTTAGAAGAAAAGATAAAAGTTTTAGAAAGCAAAATCAGAGAGGCTCAAAAAGTCGAAAACTATCAACTTGCAGCTGAATTAAAGCAACAAGAAGCAGGGGATTTACAAGCTATAATCGAGGAAGCCCAAAGAAAAGGCGATTACGAAAAAGCAGCAATATACAAGCAGAGATTAGCCATTTTAATTGGTCAAGCAACAAAAGATAAAGAAATAGAGCCGGAGATCGATTACGAAAGCATAAAAACAGGCATTAATCATGAGTTAGAGAAAGCTGTTCTAGAATTAGACTATCAAAGAGTCGGAGAATTGAGGCAGCAGTTGGCAATTCTAGACTTTGCCCAAAACCTCGATGGACTTTCGTATGAGAAAAAAGTTTTACTATTTGATGAAAAGATAAGAGAATCCGAAGAAAGAGCTGACTATGCGGCTAGAACTATATGGATACAGTTGTTAAATGTTTTACAGAAATCTAAAAATCATGATATTCCTTTAGAAGAAGCTGATCGAGGAATCGATTATGACGCGATAGCAAATAATTTAAATGCACAATTACAAGAGATTCTCGACGGGTTGAAAATAAATGTAGATCTTAATACTGAGCAAAAAATAATCGAACTTAAAAAACAGTTGGAAATTATAAAGTTTGCGAAAGAACACGATGCGATGGACTATGATGCAAAATATGAACTATTCGCTGAAAAGCTGAAAGAAGCGGAAGAAGAAAACGACTTTGTCTCACGTAGCACATGGCTACAGTTGATAAACTTACTAGAAGAAACTAAAAAGAAGCAAATATAAAAGAATTGACGGGAATAAATCTCCGACAATTCTTTTTTTAACGTCTTGGTCCTTGATTGTTGTTGTAGTTATTTCCGCCGTACCATCCTGCTCCGATTATGATAACGAGTAAGATGAATAGTACTATCCAAAGGGCTGCGCCTAAACCGTAACCGCCTTGTGTATATCCGACGAAGCCGTTATTGTTATTGCAGCATGGATTTTGGTAGTAACCACTGTTAGCTCCGGCATAACCGTTGTTATATCCGTAATAATACATAAGTAAACCTCCTAACTCCTACTATATTGTATGGTAAAGTTTATAATTTGTCACTATAAGTATATGTAAAATCGTGAATATTTAATTCACTATTTAGCTTTGACATCGTGCTTAAAATGACATATAATTGATTTTAAGGAGAGATATTTATGACTTTATTTGAAGAACTAAAATGGCGTGGTCTCATAAAAGATATGACTAGTCCAGAGATAGAAAAATTGTTAAACGAAGGGAAAGTCACTTTTTATATAGGAACTGACCCGACAGGAGACTCTTTGCACATCGGACATTTATCGAGCTTTTTGATATGCAATAGACTTGCGAAATACGGTCATCATCCGATCATATTGGTAGGTGGGGCGACAGGCCTAATCGGCGATCCTAGACCTAGTAAAGAACGCGAGATGATAACAGTTGAGAAAGTAAATGAGAACGTCGAGAAATTGACCCGTCAGTTAAAAAAGACGTTTGGCGATTTTGAATTCGTAAACAACTACGAATGGAGCAAAGATGTCGACTTTATTTCGTTTTTGAGAGATTATGGTAAATATTTCAACGTCAACTATATGATAAATAAGGACATCGTTAGAAGAAGACTCGACGAGGGGATCACTTATACTGAATTTTCTTATCAGATAATGCAAGCGATGGATTTTTATCATCTATATAAAGAAAAGAATTGTGTGATGCAAGTGGCAGGACAAGATCAATGGGGTAACATCACGAGTGGAGTAGACTTGATAAGAAAAAAACTAGGCAAAGAGGCATACGCTTTTACGATGCCTTTAGTTACGAAGAAAGACGGTACTAAGTTCGGCAAGAGTGAAGGAAAAGCCATATGGTTAGATCCCGAGCAGACTAGCCCTTATGAATTCTATCAATTCTTTATTAATTCGGAAGATGAGATGGTCATCGAATACCTTAAGAGATTTACATTCTTAGAAAGAGATGAAATCGAAGCGTTAGAAAAATCTCACAAAGATAAACCTGAACTTCGCGAAGCTCACAAAGCTCTCGCATTCGAAGTGACGAAGTTCGTACACGGTGAAGAAGAGGCTATTAAAGCCAAAGAGATGAGCGAAGACATCTTTAGTGGAGGGAATGCCAACATGCCTGTCGTCGAATCGACTTTAAACGTCGGAGTAGGCATCTTAGAAGTTCTCGTCGATACAGGTTTTGCACCATCTAAAAGCGAGGCGAGACGTCTAGTAGAACAAGGTGGAATTAGCCTCGATGGCGAGAGGGTAACCGACTTAAAGACTATCGTCGACAAAGAAGAAGTAACGATCCAAAAAGGTAAAAAAGTATTCAAGAGAGTAGTAATGAAAAAATGATCTTATGCGTAGTAGGTCCTACAGGAGTAGGAAAAACTAAGCTTTCGGAGACTCTCGCAGTAAAATATGACGCG
Organism: uncultured Bacilli bacterium; assembly: GCA_949439935.1. Taxonomy (GTDB): domain Bacteria; phylum Bacillota_I; class Bacilli_A; order RF39; family UBA660; genus RUG11867. Next base: position 3,551 of record CASRZA010000017.1, on the reverse strand, counting down.
GTGGTTGTGAACTGTGATTCGATGCAAGTTTATAGGGAGATGAACATAGGCACAGCAAAGTTTACAAAGGAAGAAAATTTGGGTCAACCACATGAACTTTTCGATATCGTGGATCCTAACGAAGTATATACTGTATACGATTATCAAAAAGATTTAAGAGCAGTATTGTCTAAATATAAAGGCCGAAACGTCGTCATAGTAGGTGGAACAGGACTGTATTTAAAAGCAGGCCTATATAATTATGAATTTCAAGACAGAGAAAAAAACGAAGATTACGAAGGTTATTCTAACGAAGAACTTTACGAGATGTTAGTAAAAAAAGGAAATGCCGACGGAGTGCACGAGAACAATCGGAGACGACTCATATCGAGATTGAATTCTACTGGGAATAACTCTTTGAAAGACGAACTCTTATACGACGATGTCTACTTTATAGGTCTTACGACGGCTAGAGATAAATTATATGAAAAACTCGACTCTAGAGTCGATAAAATGCTGGAAGACGGTCTTTTAGAGGAAGTTGAGGGTCTATATAATAAGTACGGTTTTACTAAAGCACTTCGAACTGGGATAAGCTATAAAGAGATCGTGATCTATCTCAAAGGACTCGTAACTTTGGACGAAGCAACTAGAATACTTAAACAACAGAATAGAAACTATGCTAAAAGGCAATATACGTGGTTCAACCATCAGATGGATATAAGATGGTTCGAAGTAAATTACGAAGATTTTAACGAAACTATAAAAGAAGTGATTAGCTATATAGGATAGGAATTATAATGTTCCTATTTTTTTAAATATGTCGAAAGTGTTATTGCTTTTTGTTTCTAGAACTTTAATACTAGAATTTTTCTCTAAAAAAAACTTGATATCCTCGTAATATTTATTTACTGACGACGTAGTAAACGTCAAGATTCTAAATTCATATTATCATGAAATTCTCCGCCAAAAAATAGTGACTTTCGTTCCAATAATCGATCTTGCCTATTTTATCTAAAAGAAAAATTTTTTTCAAATACGACTTTATTTCTCGGATTAAAAATTCTTCAACAAAAAATTGATAAATCTTTAAAGAGATGATATACTAGCATAGTTTATAAACAAAAGGAGTTGGTGAAAATGATTTCATTAAAAGATATCAGCCTAAATTTGTATATCGCTGAAGGATTAAAAGTTTTAAGAGGAGAGCAACATGAAAATGCTTTGCTGCTTGTTGAAAATGGAATATATGATTGCGGAGCCTTGGAAGAGCGAATAAATTCTGGCGATCCTAGATTTCAAAAAGAAATATTTTTGAGAATACTCTCACTTGTAAAAAGTAGGTTAAAAATAGTAGGAACTACTATTAAAGAGCCTGTGGTTTATATATTCGATACCTATGATAAGTATCCACATTTAAAAGCGAGATTAGAGAAGGATGACAAGTTAATATCCAGTTCCTCTTTACCAATATTTACACCTATAGAAACTAACCATCGTGCTTTAATGAATAGAGTGGAGAATATATCGATCGGAGAGGCGCGTGAATTGATCGGGACTATTGCGCCAGATTTGAGAAATTCACTCGTAAATATCCTACCTAATTTGAATGCTTCTAGACTAAAAGACATAGCAGGTGGAATAAAATTTTATGAAGAACAGATCATTAGGATCGTAGAATCTGATCCGACTGCTATAAACTATAAAGGAACACTTTTTTATAAAAATGCTAGAGAAAAGAGAATGATAATCGAATCGCAGTTAGAAGATATAATTTTGTATATGAATTCATTAGGTGAAGATTTCATTTGGGGTCACATGAACGATGTCAGCAAGAACAGATTATTGAAAAGCGTGAAAAGGGCAAGTAACTTACAGGAGAAAATTTTAGAAAATTTCATATCTTTGATCTGTGGGTATGTTACTCTACAAGAGTTGGAAGAAGGCGCGGTGGAGAACGAAGCCTTAAAGAGATTTGTAATAAAACCGAAGATATAATTTAAATTATTGATTTAAGATAATAAATTTTATATCTAAATATGAAAATGAGAGGAAGAAAAAATGTTAACACTTAAAGACATAAGCTTGGATCTTTACATCGATGAGGGTTTAAGCGTTTCATTTGGAGAACAGCATGAAAACGCTCTATTGTTTGTCGAGAATGGAATATATAATTATGCAGATCTAGAAAGAAGAATTAAGTCGGGGGATCCTAAATTTCAAAGAGATACTTTTCTTAGAATAATTGCAGTTGCAAAATATAACTTGAAAAAGGTAAATAATAGTGGTAAGGAGCCATCCATATATACTTTTGATACTTATAGCAAGTATCCTGAACTCAGAGATAAGCTCATAAGGAGTGATTCTTTTGTCACTTGTGATGTTTTGCCGATCTTTACTCCTTATGATCATTATAGTAGAGCATTAAAAAACAAAGTAAGCAAAGTAAATATTAACTATGCAAAAAAACATTTAGGTTTGATAGCACCTAATTTAAGGAATGCCTTTGTCAATACAGCACCAAACTTGAGTAGTAAAAGAGTTCAAGATATAGCATATGGAATTCGTTTTTATGAAGAACAAATATTAAGGATTGTAGAATCGAATCCAAATATTATGAACTATAATGGTGTCGTCTTTTATAAGGATTCTCGTGAAAAGGAAGAGATAATTCGATCTATTTTGGAAGATATAATACTTTATATAAATTCTTTAGGTGAAAATTTTATCTGGGGGAGAGTAAGTGCCGAGTATAAGTTGAAATTGTTGAACAGTCTTATGCGACGGTGTGATGGCCATATAGATCTCATAAATAATTTTGTTTCTTTAATCAGAGATTATGTTACACTTCAAGAATTAGAAGAAGGCATAATAGAGAATGAAACGTTAAAAAGATTCGTGATTGAGCCAAAGAAGGGTAAAGAAGGGCATTAAAATGGAAGTAAAAAAATGGGTAGACTATTCTAAAGATGAGAAAATGGAACTTTTAGTTCATTGGTTTCAATCTTATGGAAGATTATTTTATAGCGACGGTGAATTTCAAGAATTCGTGAGATTAGTCGATATGGATGCCGATTTAATGATGGATGTTGCAGTTGGATCTTTCAGCAACAAAAGCGGATTTCAGGCAATTTTAGTAGGACTAAGAACTAATTCTCTCGCTGCATTTTTGAACTCTATTTTAGCGATGAGAAATAGACCTGGTTATGAGGAATGGTTTAGAAGAAATAGTCAAAAGTTTTTAACTGAAATCGTAAGAACTTATAATAATCCAGAATTTCTCGAGAGAGTCTTTTATGATGCTGATTTAGAAAGACAGACTAGAAGTATCGTCGATTCGAAATGTGGAAGATTGTAAACAGAAGGTATTAGAAGGAAGTTCCTTTTTTTTTGTAATCGTCTGTAAAAATACTGCTACCACGCTTGCTTTTATAACCGTTTAGTTATATACTTTTATCATAGTATATACTCATAAAATAAGTATTTGAAAGTATATCGTTCGACACGAATTTTATAAAACTTATGATAAGATGAGTATCAAAGAAAGGATTGCAAGAAATATGGAAGGAAAA